>JBHJNC010000271.1:0-4019 GCA_048497675.1 Gimesia maris | reverse complement strand
ACTTGCAGCGTCCGGCGGCGATTGACCAGCTTTGTACGCTCGGCCAGCAGGTCGGCGTTGAGGTCTATGCTGAACGCGATACCAAAGACGCGGTGCGTGTGGCTCGCAATGGTATTCAAGCCGCGAAAGCCAAAAGCTGTGATGTGGTGATTCTGGATACCGCAGGCCGATTGCATATCGACCCGGAGATGATGGGTCAGATTAAAGACGTCGCGGCGGCGGTAAATCCGCATCAGATATACTTAGTTTGCGACGCGATGACCGGTCAGGACGCGGTCAATTCTGCCAAGGCCTTCAATGAAGCCCTTGAGCTGGATGGCGTGATATTGACCAAGCTCGACGGCGATGCCCGTGGCGGTGCGGCGCTGTCGGTCAAGGCCGTAACCGGTAAGCCGATTAAGTTTATCGGCGTCGGCGAAAAGATGGAAAAGCTCGACGAATTCCATCCCGACCGTATGGCCAGCCGGATTCTCGGTATGGGCGATGTGGTCTCGCTGGTTGAAAAAGCCCAGGAACAGTTCGATGCCGACGAAGCCCAGAAGATGCAGACCAAAATGGCCAAAGGCACATTCGGGTTTGATGACTTTCTCAAGCAGATGCAGTCGGTTCGCAAGATGGGCGGACTGGGCAGCCTGATGAAAATGATGCCGGGAATGGGCGGGCTTGGCCAGATGGATATCGACGACAAAGAGATTAACAAGATTGAAGGCATCGTTCATTCGATGACCATCGAGGAACGCCGCAATCCGGATATTATCAATTCCTCGCGTCGGCGGCGTATCGCCCGCGGCTGCGGCAGGGATGTGCAGGAAGTGGCGGGTCTGATTAAGACATTCGAGCGCAGCCGGGATATGATGAAAGCGATCTCCGGCGGCGGAATCGGCGCCCTAAAGAGCCTGATGAGCGGCAAAATCGATATGTTCAGCGCGATGTCCGGCGGCGGTAAAAAGTTTAACTTTTCCGGCCCGCGAAATCGTTCGCCGCGTAAGCGTCGCTAAAAGGCCGATTATGCCGCTGACGATTGACGAGTTTTTGCAGAACATCGGGCGGTTTGTGGATGAGCCGTTCGGCAGGCAGCTGCGAAAGCAGTTTGCGGATCGCCGCGGCAGCAGTGAACTGGCGGTCTTGCAGTCGCCGAGCAAGGATGAGTATCAGCAGCTTGTGCGGCTGGTCGGGATTATGACCCCGCAGGAAAAAGCGGACGCCGCCCGGCTGACGGATGAGCAGGTGCGAAAGCTGGCAGCGGATGCCAAAGCCGATCCGGCTCTGGCGGCGATATTTTTCAATGCTTACGCATTGAAAAATAAAGTTAAAAGGTAAAGGTAAAAAGGCAAAAGTATGGAATTGCCTGCGGCAATGGGAATATAATCTGAATTCTCTCGCAGGCGATAACGACAGTGCCATAATTGCTAAGGGCTGTCCTTACTTTTTACTTTTGAATTTTAACTTTTCAATTTGTAACGTGCGTGTGCCAAACACAGGGTTTGGCGCAACGATTGATCATAAAAGTAAGAAAGGAAACACAAATGGCAGTAAAACTCAGAATGACCCGTATGGGTCGCCGTCACCGGCCGTTCTTCCGCATCAACGCGGTCGAAAGCCGTACGCCTCGCGACGGACGTATTCTCGAAAAGCTGGGCCACTATGACCCGGTCGAGAAAGACGCGGCAAAACAAATCGTGCTCAATACCGAACGCGTGAAGTTCTGGCTTGAGCAGGGTGCGGTTCCTTCGGAAACCGTTGCGGAAATCATCATCAAGCAGGGTGTTCCGTGTCCCTGGTATGAGGATCTGCAGGCCCGCCGCAAGAAGGCCCGTGAAATCGCCCGTAAAGCCAAACAGGCCTTTACCAAGGCTGAAAAAATCGCCGCCGGTTATTATCCGGTCAAGAAAGAAGGCGAATAAGGTTAGCTGATGCGTATTGACGTTTTGACGCTGTTTCCGGAGATGTTCGAGTCGCCGCTGAGCCACTCGATTTTAAAGCGGGCCCAGCAGCAAAATGTCGCAACGATTGCTCTTTCAAATATTAGAGATTTTGCTTTAGATCGCTACCGCAAGGTGGACGATGACCCTTATGGCGGCGGCGCTGGAATGGTGATGATGTGCCAGCCGGTCTTTGACTGTCTGGAACATATCCGCCCGCAGCACCCCGAGCCGGGCAAGGTGATTTTGATGTGCCCGCAGGGAACGCCGTTTTCGCAGGATAAGGCGATGGAACTGGTCAGTGAAAAACGGCTGATTCTGATTGCCGGCCGCTACGAAGGATTCGACGAGCGGATTCGCATTGGGCTCAATGCCGAAGCGATATCCATCGGCGATTATGTCCTCAGCGGCGGAGAACTGCCCGCGATGGTCGTCATTGACGCGGTGGTGCGATTGCTGCCGGGGGCTTTGGGCGACGAGATGAGCGCCCATGACGAGTCCTTCACCGACGGACTTCTGGAATATCCGCATTATACGCGGCCGGAAGACTACCGCGGGATGAAAGTCCCGCCGATTCTAATGGGCGGCAACCATGCCAAAATCGCCGAATGGCGGTATCAGCAGCGGGTGGAACGCACGCAAAAGCAGCGTCCCGATCTGTGGGCGAAATATCTCGAACGAAAGAACAAACAAAACAACAATAATAACAATAACGATTAAGTTACAGGAGTATATCCGTGAAAGAAAAACTGATGCAGGCTGTGGAAACCAAGTGCCTCAAGCCGCAAAAACATTATTTTGAAATCGGCGATTCCGTCGAAGTACATTGCAAAATTCAGGAAGGCGACAAGTCGCGTATCCAGATCTTCAGCGGCACCGTCATCGCCCGCAAAGGTCAGGGAATGAACGAGATGTTCACCGTCCGCCGTATGGTCGGCGAACAGGGCGTCGAGCGTATTTTCCCGATGCACTCGCCCAATATTGAAAAGGTCGTTTCGGTCCGCAGCGGCAAGACCCGCCGGTCCAAGCTGTATTTCCTGCGTGAACGTACCGGCAAGGGCGTGAAACTGTCGCAGCGTCACAGCAAGCATACAACCGTGAAATAACGGAGCATGCCGTGCGGCTGTGGGCGTGGCTAAGGGACCGATTGGGACTCTTACACAACCGTGCAAAACTGGGGCAATGGGGCGAAACCCGTGCTCAGCGGTTTTTGCAGGGGTTGGGTTATCAGCCGATTGCCCGCAACTGGCGAAGCGGCAAAGGCGAGCTGGATTTGGTGATGGCTGACGGTCGGGCGATTGTGGTCGTCGAGGTCAAGACCCGGCAAAACGAGGATTACTATCCTGCGATAGCCGCCGTCAACGCCAACAAACGAAAAGTACTTTATCGAACCGCAAAGCGCTTTCTGAGACAATACAAACTCTCAGACAGGCCTTTGCGGTTCGACGTTATTACGGTCATCGGAACAACCGATAAGCCGGAGATTAAGCATTATCGAAATGCGTTTGTTCCATAATAAAATCAAATATCAAAATGAAAAAAGCAAAATGACATATTAAAATTCAAAAATAAATCTTCTATCCGCCATTGGCGGATTCCTAAATTTTGATCTTTGATTTTTCTATGAACTTAATTGACACTCACGCACATCTAACCTATCCGGAACTGGTAAGCCAGATAGATACGGTACTGGCGCGCAGCCGGTCGGCAGGGGTTACTGGCTGGATTACCATCGGCACCGACCGACAGAGTATCCAGGCGGCAATTGCCATGGCGCAGCGGTATGAGGGAATGACCGCCGGCGTAGGCTTTCACCCGCATTATGCCAATGAAGTCACCGAAGAAGACCTTGTTTTGCTGGATAAGGCGGTGCAGGCCGATAAAGTCGTCGCGGTCGGCGAAACCGGGTTGGATTACCATTATGATAATGTGGTTCACGACAATCAGCGGCGTATCTTCCGGGCACATCTGGATATTGCGGCCAAATATGGAAAGCCGGTGATTGTCCATACCCGTGTGGCGTTCGAGGATTCGATGGCGATTTTAGATGAGTATGCCGGCAGGCTCAAAGGCGTGGTCATTCACTGCTACGGCGGC
>JBHJNC010000270.1:0-5542 GCA_048497675.1 Gimesia maris | reverse complement strand
AAGCTGATATCTTGTTTGATATGGCACTATCCTATATCAGCATTAATTGCCATAAAAAAGCAAAAGAACAATATGCTCTGATCCAAACACTGAAGATTGATGAAAGCAGGAAAGAACAGGCCCAAAAATTCGCCGTTAATTATCCTTTAAATTAAGCGAATAAGGGGTTGGACTTATTTGCCGCAATAGTCGATCAGCCGGGCAATTTCGCTCCGCAGATCATGCCGCTTGACAATCATATCGACAAACCCATGCTCTTGCAGAAATTCCGACCGCTGGAACCCTTCAGGCAGTTCAATTTTGATCGTCTGCTGTATGACGCGCGGGCCGGCAAACCCAATCAGCGCATTGGGTTCAGCAATGATAATATCCCCCAGCATCGCAAAACTGGCCGAAACACCCCCCGTGGTCGGGTCGGATAACAGCGAAATATACAGCCCGCCCTTTTCATCCAGCCGGGCCAAAGCGGCGCTGGTTTTGGCCATCTGCGCCAGTGAAACCAGCCCTTCGTGCATTCTCGCCCCGCCCGAGCAGGAGACCACCAAAAACGGCAATTTCTGCTCTATGGCAATATCCACCCCGCGGCAGAATTTCTCCCCGACAACCATACCCATCGAGCCGCCGAGGAAATTAAAATCCATCGCCGCCAGCACCACGCCGCGGCCTTTGATAAATGCCTTGCCAACCAGAATCGCCTCGTGCGAGGCGGTTTTTTCCGGATCGAATTTGATGCGGTCTTTATAATTCTTATCACCCCACGTAAAGCTCAGCGGGTCGCTGCTGCCGAGGTTGGCGCCGATTTCCTCAAACGTTCCCTCATCGGCAAGCTGCCGGACGCGCATCGGACCATCCACGCGAAAATGACAGCCGCAGTCGGGGCAGACGTTGAGATTTTCCTCGACGGTCTTGCGATAGAGCATGTGCTGACAGGCCGAACAGGCCATCCACAGCCCTGCCGGCATCTCTTTACGAGGTTTCAGTGAGAACCCGTTCCAACCTGCTTTTTTGCTTTTTGCCATAATTTTTATTACTATACTATTTTGTCTCTGGTTATTAGAGAGTTAGATATTTTACCATGAAGAACAGGAAGACCATAAAGATGAATAATATCTATTTTTCTCTTCATGTTCTTTATGAACTTCATGGTGATTTTTTTATTTTCGCACCGCTTCTAAAAGCGATTTGATCGCCGCGGCGCGGTCCGCTTGTCCGAATATCGCATTGCCTGCCACAAACGTATCCGCACCATAATCGCGTGCCTTAACGATGGTATCGGCATAAATCCCGCCATCGACTTCAATCCGGACGTTGGGACCAACCATCTGTCGTATCTGCCGGCATTTCTGTGCTGCATCATCCATAAACGCCTGCGCCCCGAAGCCGGGGTTGACCGTCATCACCAAAACCATATCGCACAGCGGTGCGGCTTTTTCAATCGTTTTTACTTCCGTAGCCGGGTTCAGCGTAACGCCAACCTGCACACCCAGCCCGCGGAGATACTTGACAAACTCCACCGGGTCTTTGACCGTCTCAATATGAAACGTAATCAAATCGGAACCGGCTTTGGCAAACGGCTCAGCATACTTTTCCGGGTTCGTAATCATCAGATGCGTATCCAAAAACGCGTCCGTACACTGACGAATCCACTTGACCACCACGGGCCCCAGCGTGATATTCGGCACAAAGTGCCCGTCCATCACATCCAGATGCACCAGCTTAACCCCGGCATTGACAACCTGCGCAATTTCAGCACCGAGATTCGCAAAATCAGCACTGAGAATCGACGGCGCCAATTCATACGTTCCGGGCTTGGGCAGTATGCGTTTATTCATCTTTTTTGCCGAAAAAAATTAAAATGCAAAATGACAACTCAAAATTAAAAACAAGCCGGCCTATTCCATCACGCCGACATTTTTGATTTTTTCATTGTCATTTTGCACTTTGCATTTTACATTTTCATTTTTGCCACAGACATCATAAAATCCGCAACAGAGCCTCTATTTCTCATCCAGAATATCGATGGCCTTAAACTTCTTGCCTTCCATAAATTCCAGACTCGCCCCGCCGCCGGTGGACACATGGGTCACCTTATCCGACAGCTTCATTTTCTTGATGGCGCTGGCGCTGTCGCCGCCGCCGATGACGCTCTTGGCGCCTTTGCCGGTCGCGTCCGCAACCGCCAAAGCCACCGCCTTAGTGCCTTCATCGAACGGCTTCATTTCGAATACGCCCATCAGGCCGTTCCAGACCACTGTCTTGGCATCCGCCAGCTTATCGGCGAACAATTTGCGTGATGCAGGCCCGATATCCAGACCCTGCCAGCCGTCCGGAATATCGCCGGTAACCACTTTGTTTTCGGCATTCTCTTTGAACTCGCAGGCAATCACATCATCGACCGGCAAGACCAGTTCGCACTTGGCCGCCTTGGCTTTGCCGAACAGCTCTTTGGCTTTCTCGATAAAATCATCTTCGCACAGGCTCTTGCCGATTTTGCGGCCCTGAGCCTTAAAGAACGTATACGCCATCGCCCCGCCAATGAGAATCCGGTCAACCTTGCTGAGCAGATTTTCAATCACGGCCAGCTTATCGGAAACCTTTGCCCCGCCCAGAATCGCCACAAACGGACGAACTGGATTATTGATGGTATCGCCCAGGAACTTCAATTCCTTTTCGACCAGGAAACCGACAACTTTGGGCTTGTTGCCCATCATCTGCGGCACCGTCAGCATCGACGCGTTGTCGCGGTGGGCCGTACCAAATGCATCATCCACATACACATCGCCCAGCTCGGCTATCTGCTTGGCAAAATCATCTTTTTCCTTGCGGAGTGCGGCGTCTTCTTTGGCTTTCTTATCTTTGATTTCTTCGGCCTTATAAAACCGCACGTTTTCCAGCAGCAGCACGTCGCCATCCTTGAGCGCCATCGCCTTGGCCTTGACATCCGGACCAATGCAGTCGTCGGCAAAAACCACGGGCTTGCCCAGAAGTTCCGACAGCCGCTTGGCAACCGGTTTCATCGTAAATTCCAGCTTCTTTTCGCCGTCCGGCCGTCCCAGGTGGCTCATCAAAATCACCCGCCCGCCCTTTTCAACGATGGTCTTAATCGTCGGCAGCGCCATCACAATACGATTGTCGGAGGTAATGTTGCCCTTCTCATCAATCGGCACATTGAAATCCACGCGCATCAGGACGCGTTTGCCTTTCACATCAATATCTGCAACAGTTTTCTTAGCCATAGTAATCTCCTATTATTCTTAATCTCGGTTTATAAGATATTTCGCCACGACGGCATTGAGTCTGCCTTTGGCGGGTTTGTTTTTTATGCAGTCCTGAAGAATTTCAAGATCGCTGACCCAGACGGGATCGCCCGGCGCCAGCAAAAAGATGCTGTCCGGCTCGTAAGTCTCAAACAGCCGTCCGTCTTTGTAATAGTAATGCGTTGGGCAGGTTACCACAGGATACGCCCGCATCATCGGCGGGATATCAAACGGCAGAAACCACAGCTTGATTTCGCGTTCCGCCTCTTCGGGCGACGCGGACGTGTGAATCAGGTTGTCCATGCGATTATCAATGATATTGCCCGCCGCATCCTTGATCGGCACGACCGTTCCAAGCGAACGAATACAGCCGGGTTTTTCTTCGCGGGCCTTGTGAGGGTTGGTCGGTCCGGCGATGGCCCTGAGCCTTTCCAGTACGCCTACGCCCTGATAAACAATCGCGACAACCCGGCGTTTCCATTTGTCCTGTTCGCTGTAATGCAGCGCACCGGTCAGATAATCCAGCAGCGGCTCATAAAAGGGTTTGCCGACATGTTCAACATAGTGTTCTGCAGCCAGAAATCGCGTTACATTAACAACTTTAGTACCCGCAAAACGCGCCCCGGTATGAAATTCAGATAATTGCGAAAAAATAAATCCGGTGATGGAATTTTTCAGTGCATCCGGCTTAATCAGGACCAGCGTCTGTTCAAGCTGTTTATCAGTCATAATCCATAATCCTTTATTCATGCAAAAATCCTGATTCAGACAGCCTTTCCTCAGGATATGAAAAAAGAACCCGCCCGAAGACGGGCGGGTTCGAATACTGCATCATGTTATTTCGCCATCTTCTTGAGCAGGTCGATGGTGCGGTTTGAATAACCCCACTCATTGTCATACCAGCTGACCAGCTTGAAGAAATTCTTGTTCAGTTCAATCGAGGCGCCCGCATCAAACACCGACGACAGAGGCTCGTGAATAAAGTCGCTCGAAACCACTTCGTCTTCGGTATAGCCCAAAACACCCTTCATATAGGTCTCGCTGGCTTTCTTCATCGCCGCTTTGATTTCAGCAAGCGAGGTATCCTTGACGGTCTTGAAGGTCAGGTCAACCACCGAAACGGTCGGAACCGGAACGCGGAACGCCATACCGGTCAGTTTGCCTTTGACTTCCGGTAATACCAGGGCAACGGCCTTGGCGGCGCCGGTCGATGAGGGAATGATATTCTGGGCTGCGGTACGGCCGCCTTTCCAGTCTTTCTTGGAAGGACCATCAACGGTCTTCTGGGTTGCGGTATAAGCATGAATGGTCGTCATCAGACCTTCGGCCAGACCGAAACCTTCTTTGAGCAGCACGTGAACAACCGGAGCTAAGCAGTTGGTCGTGCAGGATGCGTTGGATACGATATTGTGCTTGGAACCATCATACTTGTCATCATTGACGCCCATAACCACGGTGATATCTTCACCCTTGGCCGGTGCGCTAATCAGGACTTTCTTGGCGCCGGCGGCGATATGGCCTTTGGCCTTTTCTGCGTCAGTGAACAAACCAGTCGATTCGATCACAACCTGAACGCCCAGCTTGGCCCAGGGCAGATCTGCCGGGGTCTTGGCGCTGACGACCAGAATTTCCTTGCCATTAACGACCAACACATCGTCTGCCTCTTTATCGGGTGAAGACTTCTTCGAACTGACGGTGCCATTGAATTTGCCCTGAATGGAATCATACTTCATCAGGTATGCCAGATTGTCGGCCGGTACGATATCACCAACCGCTACTACGTCGAACTGTGAACCCAGTAATCCCTGCTCAACCAGAGCACGGAAAACCAGACGGCCGATTCGGCCAAATCCGTTAATTGCAATTTTTGTCGCCATAAATTGTCTCCTGAAAAAGGGTTATCTATTATTGTTCATGATTTATTGTCAATCTCATATAAACGCCGTTTCCAGCGTTCCCGTGCCGCGTATGGACGTACGATCACCGCCCAATGCCTGCAAAAGAGTGGACAATGTAAGCCCAAACCGCCCCCTTGTCAAGTCTCAACTGCCCTCCCAACCCCAAAAAATCTTGATATTACCCCAAAAATCACTTTTCAATACTAATAACGGTGCTTCTGATGCATCAAGCCACTATACTATCACGTAATAGAAGGTATACAAGATATGGTTATATCAAAATCAGAGATTTCTATAAATAACCACAAGTATAAGACAGAAGGCAACTTACAGCTATTTGAGGCAAAGTAAATTCCGGCAGACTTAAGCTGGTTGTACTAAGGGCAA
>JBHJNC010000269.1:0-2836 GCA_048497675.1 Gimesia maris | reverse complement strand
CCGCAGCCTGATTGACAGCCTCCGCGCCAAAGCCGGTTCGGCGGTAATCGTATTGGCAATGGCTGAAGCAGATGATAAGGTAATGCTCTTTGCCGGCGTGACGGACGACCTGATTAAGAAAATCTCAGCAGGCGATATCGTCAAGCAAATCGCTCCCATAGTCGGCGGCGGCGGCGGCGGACGGCCCCAATTCGCCCAGGCCGGCGGCAAAGACGCAGCCAAAATTGCCGATGCGATTCAGTCAGCAAAAACCCTGATTAGCCGTAAGCTTGGATAAAAAATTTGGTATATATGGTGTATGCGGTAGGGGCGTATAGCTATACGCCCCTACGTAACCCTGTGCTCCAGGAGGGCATAGATAAATGACATACAACTCTGAGATTCATCATCGTCGTTCAATACGATTAAAGGGGTATGATTATTCGTCCGCCGGAGCATATTTTATTACAATTTGTACCCATAATCATCAGTGTCTATTTGGAGAATTTGAAGAGGCAAATGGTTGTTGTCATTTATCAGAGTCTGGAATAATATTAAGTGATTTGGGATTAGTTGTTTATCAAGAATGGCTGAGAACACCTGTTGTGCGTCCTCAGGTTCAATTGGACATATTCGTTGTTATGCCGAATCATTTTCATGCAATCTTTCGAATTATACCTGTAGGGGCGTATAGCCATACACCCCTACACAAGAAATAAAACTGGAGACTTATGTCTGAATTGATTACCGGCGTTATAAAAAAAACATCCAAAGGCGGCTACGTGCTGCGTGATCCGGTTCGCTCGTTTCGGTCGGGTGGGCGCGAGGTGGTTGTGCCTGTAGCTGTAATCCGTCAGAACGGCCTTGTCGAAGGCGCCGAAATCACCGGCACAACCCGCACCGACAAAAACCTTGTCCTGCTGGACAAGGTCGAATCTGTCTGCGGGCTTACGGCTGAGCAATTCAAAAAACGTGTGCCGTATCAGGAATTGACGGCGATATCTCCACACGAGCGGTTCGACCTGGGCAAATCCGGCGAGCTTTCCATGCGTATCGTGGACCTGATTGCCCCAATGGGCAAAGGCACGCGAGGCCTGATTGTCTCGCCCCCCAAGGCCGGCAAAACCACCATGCTTTCGCAACTTGCCAATGCCATTGTCGCCGATGTTCCCCAAACCAAAGTGATCGTCCTGCTGATTGATGAACGCCCCGAAGAAGTGACTTATTTCAAACGCGGAGTTCCGGGCGCAACCGTTGTCGCTTCCTCCATCGACCAATCCATCGACGAGCATATTGAACTGGCTGAGATTCTGCTGGCCTATATCAAAATCCAGCTTGAATGCGGGCGGGATATTGTTGTGCTGGTCGATTCGATTACCCGCATGGGGCGGGCGTTCAACCGCAAAGGCTCCGGCACCGGCCGCACCATGTCCGGCGGGCTGGAAGCGGGCGTACTGGAAATTCCCCGCCGCTTTCTCGGTATGGCACGCAAAATCGAAAACGGCGGCTCGGTCACCATCATCGCCACCGCCTTAATCGACACCGGTTCGCGGATGGATCAGCTTATCTTCGAAGAATTCAAAGGCACCGGCAACAGCGAAATAATCCTGTCCCGCCAGCTTGCCGAGCAGCGAATCTTCCCCGCCATCGACATCCCCGCTTCCGGCACGCGGATGGATGAAGTCCTCTGGGGCGAAGTCAACGGCCGGAAACTGGCCAATCTCCGCAAGGGGCTATACAAATGCAGACCTGCCGAAGCGAGTGGCAACCTGACGGCAGCACTGAAAAAGTACCCCACCAGTGCCGAACTGCTCAAAATCCTGCCGGGCTAAAGGGGTCGTGGAGGGCTATTTAGGTAAACAGAAAATAGCCCAGCAGTTCCGATAATTTTTATTGTCAATCCCAACGGCTTGCCGACATAATTATAATATGAAAGCGATAGACCTTAAAATTCGATATGATTACTGGCTCGAGCTGGTTACCCTGACGCTGATGGCGATTGGGACGGTATTTGTCTTTTCTGCCGGGGCAAATGTCGGCGGACAATACGAGTGGAAGCGGTTTTATGAGTTCACGACACTCAAGCAGTTGATGTTTTTCCCTGCGGCGGTCGTGATTATGTATTTTGTCTCGCTGATTGATTACCGGCAATTCAGTCTTCAGCGGCAAAATCCGTTTAAGTCCATTCTGCCTTACCTTGTAGTCCTCAGTGTTTTGATGCTGGTTGCGGTGCTGATTTTTGGTCAGGAAAGGAATTTTTCCAAACGATGGCTGTTTATTTCATTAGGCCCAATGAGCTTAAGTTTCCAGCCGTCAGAATTGTCAAAGTGGATTATCATTATCTTTTTAGCGGCGGTTATGGATCGCAATCAGGATAAACTGCCCAAATTCTTTCGCGGCTTTGTTCCGATTTGTATTCTGCCGATGATTTCCATTGCCCTGATTATCACACAGGACTTTGGTACGGCGGCGTATATTGGACTGATGACCGCATTGCTGCTATGGCTTGGCGGGGCAGTCTGGTGGCATTTTTTGACGCCGTTACCTATCGTTATTCCAGGTTTTGTCGCTGCGATTGTCACCTCGCAAACCCGTATGAACCGAATCAGAGACTTTCTTGATCACGGAACCATGGCATACCAGGCCGAGCAATCATTAAAGACCATCGCCAGCGGCGGCCTTTTCGGCAAGGGGATTGGACGGGGAATTTTCAAGTACGGCCATCTGCCGGAAGATACGACGGACTTTATTTTTTCAGTTATCTGTGAGGAAACCGGTTTTATTGGTGCGATAGTCGTTATCGCTTTGTTCTTGATCTTTACTGCGCTGGGAATTATGGCGGTGATGCGATGCCAGG
>JBHJNC010000268.1:0-5983 GCA_048497675.1 Gimesia maris | reverse complement strand
TATCGCCGCTGCCGTGCAGACGGCGGTTCAGGCCTTTGAGCAGGATTTCGGTTACGAGCGTGCTTTTGCCCGAGCCGGATACGCCGGTTACGCAGGTAAAGACGCCGACGGGGAATTTGACGTTGACGTTCTTTAGATTATTTTCGGTTGCGCCTTTGACTTCGATACAGTTGGTCAGCGAGGCCTTTTTGCGGGTCTCGGGCAGTTCGATGCGTTTTCTGCCCGAAAGATACTGCCCCGTGATGGATTCTTCGCAGGCGCAGATCGTTTCAAACGTGCCTTGGGCGACCAGCTTGCCGCCGTGGTCGCCGGCGCCGGGCCCGATGTCGATGAGATGATCCGCTGCGGCGATGACGTCTTCATCGTGTTCGACGACTAAGACGGTATTGCCGATCTTCTGCAATTGCTTAAGGATGCCCAGCAGCCGGTCATTATCCCGGCGATGCAGACCGATGGTCGGTTCATCCAGCACATAGCAGCAGCCGACCAGCCCCGAGCCGACCTGTGTGGCAAGACGGATACGCTGGGCTTCGCCGCCGGACAGTGTTCGGCTGGAACGGTCGAGCGTTAAATATCCCAGTCCCACATCGGCCAGGAATTTCAGCCTTGCCCGGATTTCTTTGAGCGGCTGGGCGGCGATGGTGGTTTGTTCTTCGTTAAAGGTAATCGTGTCAAAATAGACGCGTGCCTGATCGACGCTGAACTGAACCGCGTCGGCGATATTTTTGCCGCCGATGGTAACGGCCAGGGCTTCGCGCCGCAGACGTGCGCCGCCGCAGGATTTACACGGCTGCTCGGACAGATACCCGTGGAGGCGGGCCTTGACAAATTCGCTGTCGGTATGCTGCCAGCGGCGTTTCAGGTTGGGAATCACGCCCTCAAACTCCGTGCGGTATTCCCGCTCATCTTCGGCGGTCGTGCCGTGCAGCAGGATTTTGCGAATCTCGGCGGGAATGTCGCTGTAGGGCGTCGCCGGATCGATATTGAAATTGCGGCAGAACCGGCGGATCAGCCGATTGTAGAAGATGTTCATCCGTTTGCCGCCTTTGCGCCACGCGTCGATGGCTCCGCCCTGGAGCGATTCGGCTTTGTCCGGCACAATCAAGTCCGGGTCAAATTCGAGAATCGTTCCCAACCCGTCGCAGGATGGGCACGCACCATAGGGGCTGTTAAAGCTGAATAGTCTTGGAGATAATTCCGACAGCGACGCTTCGGGATGATCCGTACAGGCGAATTTCTCGCTGTAGATAATATCCTGCCACGGGCCGGATGAGCCGTTGGTGTTTTCGGTTGGGTGTGCCGGGTCGGGCAGTTGGATCATCGCCGTCAATAAACCGTCGCCGACTTTCAAGGCCGTTTCCACCGAGTCGGCCAGCCGAACGCGAATGGAAGGACGGATAATCAGCCGGTCAATGACGGCTTCGATGTTGTGCTTTTTGTTCTTGTCCAGGGGCGGGATTGAGCGGACGTCATACACTTGGCCGTCGATGCGGACACGCACGAAACCTTCGCGGAGAATGCGGGCAAAGACCTCTTTGTGTTCGCCTTTTTGGCCGCTGATGAGCGGGGCGCAAAGCTGAAGTTTGGTGCCCTCGGGCTTGCTCAAGAGAGAATCGACGATCTGGCTGGCGTGCTGGCTGGCGATAGGTTTGCCGCAAATCCAGCAGTGGGGCGTGCCGACCCGCGCAAAAAGCAGACGGCAATAGTCGTAAATTTCGGTGGTCGTCGCGACCGTCGAGCGGGGGTTGCTGCCTGCCGAACGCTGTTCGATAGCGATGGTCGGCGGCAAGCCTTCGATATGCTCAACGTGCGGCTTTTGCATCTGCTCGAGGAACTGCCGGGCGTAGGCACTGAGCGATTCGACATATTTCCGCTGGCCTTCAGCGTAAATCGTATCGAACGCCAGTGAGCTTTTGCCCGAGCCGGAAATACCGGTTACGACCACAAACTGGTCGCGGGGAATATCGATGTTGATATTCCGTAGGTTGTGCTCGGAAGCACCGGTAATCCGTATATATTTGGCTTCGCCGGCCACGTTTTACGACCTTTCCATACGCACCGTATAGGTACAGACAATAAGAACAATAAATCAAACTTGCCATCATAACCGATTTTGTCTATAAAATACAAGTCTTTTTCTTGGTGGTTTTATTTAAGATTATGAATATACTGGAGTTACATTCTTGGGATTTATCGCCTGCCCAGGCGATTTCCCTGCAAAAACAGCTTGCAGGACAGGTGCGGCTTGCCCCGATGGCGAATTTGCCCCGAATTGTCGCGGGATTGGATTGCGCCTTTAGCCGGGATAAAAAGAGGATTGCGGCGGTTGCGGTCGTGATGCAAATTGAGGATTTTCAGGTGCTTGAGACGGCCGAAGCGGTGATGGAGGTGCAGTTTCCGTATGTGCCGGGGCTGCTGTCGTTTCGGGAAGCGCCGGTGTGTCTTACGGCGATGCGGAAATTGCAGACACCGCCGGATGTGGTGCTGGTCGATGGGCAGGGCATTGCTCACCCGCGCCGGCTTGGATTGGCAAGCCATCTGGGTTTGTTTCTGGATACTCCCACAATCGGTTGCGCCAAAAGCCGGCTGATTGGTGAATTCAAAGACCCGCCGGTGAATAAAGGAGAATATTCTCACCTTATGAATAAAGACCAGCGCATCGGTTCAGTGCTGCGAACAAGACACAACGTAAAGCCGCTCTTTATCTCGCCGGGACATAAGATCACACACGAACAGGCAATTGAAATTGTAATGGCCTGCTGCACGCGATATCGCCTCCCCGAACCAACACGCTTAGCTCATCAATGGGTTACGACAATTAAGGGGCGGATTTAGAGACTGATTTTGCCTCTGCTAAGGTCACAATATTAATGGGATAGGCAAAGGAATGCCGACAACATTACCATTGCTATGTATTAAGGAGCCGGGTAGGCTGGGCAAATATTGCGTAGGGTGAGGCAAATCTTTGATTTGCCCACGGGGAATCTTTTTAATTTTTGATATTCTCCCCTCTTCCGGTACTTGAAATGCCTCATGGCAACAAGACCAAAAACTGCCGCCCAGACCGGGCTTCACATAAATGCGGCTTCGAGTTCATTCAATAAGTTTTGTTCGGCTTTGGAGATTTTGCTGCCCAGCCCCAGAAAACCGCCTGCGGCCTCGGCGACCTGGCGAGCATGGCCGACAACCTCGGCTTTCAGAGCGGCCTTTTGATGTGGGGTTAATTGTTCACACAGCCCCTTGATATATTCTTTCCATGCCTCCAGCAGGTGCCGGTCGGGCTTGTGTTGCATCCATTGTTTTAATACGGCCATATCAGGGCTGTCTTTGGTGAAAAACTGGCCTTCGGCCTTTAAGATCGCTTCTTTTTCAGCGGCTTCGACGCAGCCATCAGCCCAGGCAACCTCGACCAGGGGCACCAGTGCCAGGGTTGCCACCAGATCCGGATGGAGTTCCAGTTCCACCAAACGCTCGAGAATATCCGGGTTGGTGATGCCGGACACTTTGGACAGGGTTTCTTTGGATTGTTTCATCGCTTCCAGCCGATGCAGCTGCTCGATCAGGATTTTGTCCTGCTGCAGAAAAAACGCGTCTTCCAGAGTTTTTGCTCTGGTCTGAAAGATTAATTGGTTATTATCCATACGAATCCTCGAGTATTTTAAAGTTTAATAAGAACGTCTAAGTGTACATTCGAATTTGGGGGGTATTATACCAGAAAAAGACTTTCAGACAAGAATATAACCAATCGACTAAGTTGGGTATATTGGAGATAATCTACTCACGGCGTTGCCCTGGTTGATATATGTTTGCCTGTTAGATGAAAAAATAGGAATGCCGCAACCGGCATTGAATTCTGCCCGAACCAAGTTGGTTTGGCTACATTGGCGGATGGGCCGAAGTTAATATCATTTGGACAGAAGGGCTCTTGAATATCTTTATTGTCCCGGCGGGGAAAGCGAATTTATTTAATTCATGCGGTTTGACCCATTTGACTTGGTCGCAGGTGATGGCTTTGGCTTTGCCGGAAATGGGGCGGCACAGATAGGCGTGCAATGTAACGCTAAAGTGAGAATATGCGTGTTTAATCACGCAGAGTTTCTTGCCGGCTCTGATAGTCAGGCCCGTTTCCTCGAGCACTTCCCGCTCAATGGCTTGGGTAAAGGTTTCGCCTCGCTTTTTCTTGCCGCCGGGCAATTCCCACATCCCGCCGAGAAAGCCTTCCGGCTTGCGTTTGTCAATCAGGAGTTTGCCTTGTTCATTGAGGGTGATTGCGACGACGACGGTATAATGCGGCGTTTTTTTCTCTTTCTTGCGGATGGGCAGGTCATTTTGCAGATTATCCCGATAGGCGAGACAGAATTGCTGGATTGGGCAAGATGGGCACAGAGGATTTTTCGGCGTGCAGATTTCCGAGCCCAATTCCATTAGCGACTGATTCCAGTCGCCGCAGTTTTTGTCCGGGAGAAGCTCTTCGGTAATCTCCCACAGGTGTTCCCGCACTTTGGCATCGGCGGGGTTGTCTTTGATGGCATATAAGCGGCACAGCACACGAATGACATTGCCATCACGGACGGGCTTACACAGGCCAAAAGCAATCGAGGCGATCGCTCCGGCGGTGTAGCGGCCAATCCCGGGCAAGGCGAGAATGGTTTCAAAATCGGATGGGAATACGCCGTTGTGTTTTTCAACGATTGTCTGGGCGGCTTTGTGCAGGGATTTGGCGCGGGTATAGTAGCCCAGCCCCTGCCAAATTTTCAGGACTGTATCGAGCTTAGCGGCGGCAAGGGCGGCAATCGTCGGCAGCTTTTTCAAGAACCGCTCATAATAGGGAATAACCGTCTTAACCTGCGTCTGCTGAAGCATGATTTCGCTCAGCCAGATGGCATATGGGTCTTTGGCCCCCCGAAACGGCAGTACCCGGGCATGACGGTCGAACCAGGAGAGCAAGGATTTATGGAGTTGTGTTTTGTTGGCAGGAATCATTATTCCACGCGATTCCTACTTTTCTGAGAGCTTAATAATCCGAACCACTTTCTTCATGGGTTCTGATGTGCCATGAACCATTTGTCGCAAACGCATCACCTCGGCGATGCGTTCTTCCGGCGGGCGGCTTAGCCAGTATTCGAGATTCTGCTGAATCTCACGTTTGCCGTCCATCGGCATTTTTTTGACAACCTTTTGAATCATACCGTCATTATACTAAATAAATGCTATTTCAGCAATAATATGATTCTTTTAAGACCCCTTCTCCGGATTCTTGAGTTCCTCAATCTTGGGCAGGTCTTTGAGGTTTGCCAGGCCGAAGATATCCAGGAATTTTTTGGTTGTGCCGTAGAGCATCGGTCTTCCCAGGATTTCGGCGCGGCCGACGATTTTGACCAATCCCTTATACATCAGGTTGCGAAGGATTTCGCCGGTGGCTACGCCGCGGATGGCCTCAATATCGGCGCGGATGATCGGCTGTTTGTAAGCGACAATCGCTAAGGTCTCCAGCTGAGCCGGCGAGAGCTTATTATCCGACCGCACTTTAATCATCTTGCTGAGCCAGGGATTAAAACAGGCCAAGGTCATCATCTGGTAGCCGCCGGCCAGCTCTTCAATCCTAAATGAGCATTTATTCATACGGTATTTCTTGTTGAGTGTCTTAACGGCCTTGCGGACGGTCTTGACCGACCCGGCTTCGGCGATCTCGACCAGCTTGGCGACACTGAGCGGCTCATCCGTAGCAAACAGCAGGGCCTCAACGACCGATTCTAAGTTCGTATCGAATTCGCCTTCGATCAATTCCGGCTCATCGTCCTCTTCTTCTTCCGGTTCGCTGTCTTCCTGTGGTTCGGGCTGCGGTTCTTCAGCAGCAGCCTGCTCGTCTGCAACAGTTTCCTGAGCTTGTACCTCGGTTTGTTCGGTTTTTTCGGCCTCTGGGTTCTGATTTTCCAAGGGCTGGTCTTCCTCAAAAGGCACCGGCTTGGTGGTCAATTGAGAT
>JBHJNC010000267.1:0-3151 GCA_048497675.1 Gimesia maris | reverse complement strand
GCCCTTTTAGGGTTTTTGTTTGGATTGATTATGGCGTTCAGCGCCGCAATGCCCTTAAGGCAATTCGGCGTGGAAGTTTATGTCTCGGATTTAGTCGCAATCGCGCTGGTCCGCGTATTAGGCCCCTTTATTACGGCCATTATCATCGCAGGCCGGTCGGGGTCTGCTTTTGCGGCGGAACTGGGTACGATGAAAATCAACAACGAATTGGATGCACTGAATGTCATGAGCCTTGAACCGATGCGGTTTTTGGTGGTTCCGCGAGTCTCAAGTACAATACTTATGGCTCCCTTGCTGGTGATTTTGACGGATATCACCGGAATCATCGGTTCCGGTCTGGTTATCCTTTCTTTAGGTTATGGATTAGCAACCTATTATGACCACGTCCAAAGCATTTTAGATATAACGGATGTCATTGTAGGATTATGCAAGGCGCTGGTCTATGGCGGATTAGTCGGCGGCATCGGCTGCCTTCGCGGCCTGCAGACCCAAACCGGTGCCGGCGCTGTCGGCATTTCAGCTACCCGTGCGGTCGTCAGCGGTATCGTGTTAATTGTTATTGCCGAAGGTCTGTTTTCGGTATTATTGTATATACTGGATATTTAATCTATGACAACCCAGTTATCACAGTATGTCTTAGAAACTCGCGATTTATCTGTCGGTTATGACGGACAGGCCATTCTGCACAATGTTAATTTCACCGTCGAAACCGGTAAGGTTTTGGTTATTTTGGGCGGCTCCGGCTGCGGAAAAACCACCCTGCTAAGAAGTCTGATTGGATTATCCGATCCTTTGGCCGGACAGGTACTAATCTATGGACAGGATTTGTTTGCCGGGTCTTTGCAGGAACGCGAAAAACTCCTGTCGCGAATTGGCGTGGCCTTTCAAAACGGCGCGTTATTCGGCTCACTGACCCTGCTTGAAAACGTTATGCTGCCGCTTGAAGAGCTGACGCTGCTGCCCAAAAAAGCCTGCGAAATGATTGCCGCAATGAAGCTGCAGCTGGTCGGATTAGACGGCTTTGAGTACCACAGCCCAAGTCAGCTTTCCGGCGGGATGCAGAAACGAGCAGCATTGGCTCGCGCGATGGCTCTCGACCCGCAACTGCTGTTCCTCGATGAACCCAGCGCAGGACTTGACCCCGTCACGGCAGCGCAATTGGACGACCTGATTTTGCAGCTTGCCGGCACGCTCAAGCTGACGTTTGTGATTGTCACCCACGAACTGCAGAGCATTTACGCCCTGGCGGATAATGCGATTATGCTCGATAAATCGGTCGCAGGCATACTGGCCACAGGAAAACCTGAGCAACTGAAAACCCGAACGGATATACCGGAGGTCTGGCAATTTTTCAATCGCTCGATTATAACACCGGACCAAAAACGAAACTCACAAAACCCTCTTCAAAATGGTTAATGTATGAAAAGCAAAGCGCATTACTTTCGTATCGGATTGTTCGCCCTTTTGATGCTGGCTCTGCTCATAGCAGGATTGATTCTAATCAATGCCGACGTATTTAAAGGCGACCGAATTTTGATTGAAACCTACCTGGATGAATCGGTGCAGGGCCTGAATGTCGGCACCGCCCTGCTCAATCGCGGCGTCGCCATCGGCCGGATTGAGAAAATCACCTTTGTGACTCAGGAATATCCGGCAGAGCTGAAACCCAACACCCCGGAGTTCGATAAATTCAACCGGTATGTGATGCTGATTATGTCGGTGGAGAAAAAACAGTTCTCCTATATCAGCGAAAATGTGCCGGAAATCGAATCCGAAATTCGCAACCAGATCAAAAACGGCCTCCGCCTGAAACTGTCATATCAGGGGATTACCGGCATCGCCTTGATTGAAATGGATTATTTTGACCCCCTGCGAAACAAGCCTCTGGAAGTTCCCTGGAAGCCGCACAATATCTATATACCCTCAACCAAGAGCCTGATTACCAACTTTACGCAGGCTGTCGACACGGTCTTTCAACGGCTGGAAAAGGTGGATTTCCCGGCTTTATTCGCACAAATGGAAACCACCATGAAAAGCATCCAGACCGGCGTGGAGGAAGCGAAACTGGGCGAAGTTCGTCAATCCGCGATGGAGATGATGGACCAGCTTAATCAGACGCTTCGGCGGGCGGATACCCTGCTCAAATCCAGCGACCCCAACATCCCGACCGTAACCCTGGCCGACACGATTGGCCAGTTAAACCGCAATCTCAAGCAGATTGAAAATGTCGTTTCCACGCACCAGGACGACATCGACACGATACTGACGGATATGAAAACTCTCACCCGTTCGCTCAAGCAGCTTTCCGAACAAATTAAAGCCAATCCGGCTCAACTGTTCTTTTCAACCCCACCCTCGCAATCGGAGATTGTCAAATGAAGCCCATAATATTCCGCTGGTCAATCCTGTTTACTCTGACTTTGTTTTTAGTCGGATGCAGAACACACAACATGTCGATGCTGATGCAGAACTATATGCTGGAAGATTCTGCGTTGGCTGCCGACCAGAAAATAGCTGCCCCGGCCTTTCCGGGGGTTTTAAAGATCCGCTCCTGCAGAGCGGCCGCGCCGTTTGACAGCCAGCACTTCCTTTATAAATCCGCATTCGGCCGGTACGAGCAGGATTTCTACAAGGATTTTCTAACTCCGCCCAACGAGCAAATGACCGAGCTGCTTGGCGCCCGTATGGAAAATACCGGCCTTTTCAGCAATGTGCTGCCCGCTTCCAGCGGCGTAAATCCGGATTATATTTTAGAGCCCCAATTGCTTGCCATCTATGCCGATTTCTCGGATGAAATGAATCCCCAGACCGTAATCAAGCTGCATTTCGTGCTTATTCAGCTCGACAAGGTACGCCAAAACAGCACTATCGTTTTGGAAAAAACGTACCAGCGGTCGGAAACATTCCAGGAAAAAACAGGCAACGCAATCATATCCGGCTATAATGCCGGATTGCAGGCCATCTTCACCCAGTTGGCCGAAGACATCCGCGCAAAAGCCCAATGATAGAACGGCCCAAAATGGGTTCGTTTTGTAAATTGCAGATTGGATATTGTAGATTGTAGATTGATAAGGTTGAAAATCCTTTCCAAAATGGGTTCGTTTTGAAAAATAAGTATACAGGTATGCAGGTATACAGGTATACAGGTATA
>JBHJNC010000266.1:0-3193 GCA_048497675.1 Gimesia maris | reverse complement strand
CAGTGCACCCAAACCGATGGCAATGACCAGTAGTAAAGCAAATCCCAGACTGATCTTCGTTGACAGTTTCATGTTCTTGAACATCTTGCGTCTCCTTAACATTTTGGTGTCTATTTGGCCCTGTTATGCCGCCCGCTAAAGCCGAGTGAGCCATCGACCCGGCTTTAAGGCTTAATCGTCTAATCTATGCTTCTGCCGACTCCTTAATTACACTGAATAATATCTCGGATAATACCGTAGCGTTGATAACCGTAATCTTCTGAATAAATCAGCCTTTTCCTTTTTCCATATAAATAAATTTTTCAATAGGAATGCTTCTAAACTACTAATTCTCGAAGAAGTCCGATAAAAGAAAGCTCTGTCGCCAAATACGAGTAATCACACAACTACTCTACCGGAAATGTCCTGATCTTCACAAAAAGCATATGCCTTAAGGTGTTTTTCAGTATTTTTACGGATTTCCGAAATAAGTACCGATAACCTGAATTTTTGACCCATCTTCAGGTTTATTTCGCGGTACCCAATTGGGTTTAACAGGCAGTCATGGAAAACGCAGCTTGAGGTTTTGGGCTTGATTCTGACGGGGGGTATTGTATAATCGCCCCCGTTTTACTAAATTAATTAGGAATACAAAACAAGTCAAATTTAGTCTTGAAAGGTTACTCTTATGGCAAATGCGATAGTCAGTCAGTCCGGCGGGCCAACCGGCGTTATCAATGCGTCTTTGGTCGGTGTCATCGAAGAAGCCGCCAAATGCAAAGAGATTACCAACCTGTACGGTGCAATTCACGCAGTGGCAGGCATAAAAAAAGAACACTTTATCGACCTGAAAAAGCTGTCCAGCAGCACGCTTGAGCTGGTAGCCGGGTCCCCTTCGTCGGCCTTAGGTTCCAGCCGCGATAAACCCAATGCGGAATACTGTGCCCAGATTCTGGACGTATTCAAGAAGCGTGACATCCGGTATTTCTTCTATATCGGCGGCAACGACAGCGCCAACACCTGCCATATCATTAACACGATGGCCCAGCAGGCCAAGTACGATCTGAAGGCCTTCCATGTCCCAAAGACCATTGACAACGACCTGCTGGTAACCGACCATTGCCCCGGTTTCGGTACGGCGGCCAAGTTTGTCGCGTGCGCGGTAATGGGCGATGATTTAGACAACCGGGCCTTGCCGGGTGTGAAGATTGACGTTATTATGGGTCGCCATGCCGGGTTTTTGACCGGAGCAGCAGCCTTGGGCAAACAGCGTGAAGACGACGGCCCACATCTGGTTTACATTCCGGAACGGCCGGTAACGATGGATAAATTCCTTGCCGACGTGGACGCCGTATACAAAAAACTCGGCCGCTGCGTGATCGCCGTCAGCGAAGGTATCGGCGATGTGGATCATGTAACCTGGGCGGAAAAGTTAGCCGCTAATGCCGAACGCGATTCACACGGCAACGTTCAGCTTTCGGGAACGGGTGCTTTGGCCGACTTCCTGGCCAGCCAAATTAAAGGCAAGCTGAACATCAAACGCGTCCGGGCGGATACCTTCGGCTACCTGCAGCGGAGCTTTGCGGGGTTGCAGTCCGAAACCGACGTCAAAGAAGCCCGCGAGTGCGGCCGCAAGGCGGTACAGTTTGCGATGAAAGAAAATCACGGCTCGGTGGCAATGAAGCGTACCGGCAACGGCGCTAAGTACGGCGTGGAATACTTCCGCACCGAACTGGCCAATGTCGCCGAAAAGACCAAATCGGTTGCCGATGAATACATCAATAAAGACGGCAACGGTATGACACAGGCGTTTGTTGAGTATGCCGCCCCGCTGTGTGGAACGCTGCCCAAGACCGAATATCTGGGCGGATATCCAAAAGTCTAAGCGGTTCGATTTGTCTTGACCGGTTGGGGTTGTACTGATACTGTACAGCCTTTGGAAAGACGTTTATGGCATTAAATTATGACATATTGTTAAGGGTCGGCGGCGGGCTGGCTGGGGTTTACCTGCTGCTTAGCCTGTTTAACGTACACTGGCTTACCCGGGTCCGTACACTGGCTTCGCTATTGATTGGAGCGATAGTGGTCGGATGGATGGGCTGGCCGATGGTTCGGCCCGACGACCCTATGGGCGCAATCTGCCTTGTGGACAATATGATCACACCCGGTGAATTGCTGATGCTGAGTGTATTAGCTTTTACCGCTGGTTTACTCGCATATCTGGCAAGCTGGCCAAAGGGGTCGTTAACGGCTCCTTTGGCCGCTCCTGCCGGGATGGCCGCGTGGATTTTCGCCTCCGGCGATATGCGGACGCTGTTTATGACCAACTCAACGCTTCCTGAACGGCAGATGGCGTATGCAGTTCTGTGCTGGGAAGGTCTTTTTTGGCTGATTCCGGTTGCCGCAGGAATGCTCGGCGTACTGGCCGGGTGGTTTTTCCAGACTCGCAATCAAAAACTTGAGCTGCCCAAACCTTTCACCGGGAACAACAAACCCGCCAACTTAGCAATTGCCGCAGCGGCATCTCTTGCAATTACTTGGTTTTTAATAGGCATCCTGGCTCAGGATGTCCGCCAGGCCGATGATAAACTGGGGTTTGTAGTCGGTCAGCCGGGCAAAGGACAAATAGCGTTTGCGGTTTGTGTGGCCTTTCTGGCCGCAGGATTTGCCGTAACCCACTTTATAAAAATAGGTTATATCATTCCCATGGCCTGCACCGCCATTGCTGTGTTTATAGCGATGCGGTACGCCGCCAGTCCGATTAGACTCGAACAAATGACCCAGAACTGGCCTGTTGCGTATGTGGTTCTTTCCATTTGCGGCGTTTTGCCGATACAAATGGTCGCCTTTGGGACATTAGGGGCTTTCATTGGCTATCAATCAGCGATGAAAGTCCGGGAATCCTCTTCTCAAGCATAGACAAGTCCCATAACTGACCTTTTTTGCATCCATCAAATTATCATTCGTTTTTTTTCGATATTTTTATAAATCCTTTATTTTTATAGCCTTAGAGTTTCGCCAAAGGCTTGCTTTTACGATTTTTTACTAAAATCCCTAAAAAAAGTATAACCTTGCCCCAGTCCAGAGCCGAAATAGGATGTGCCAGATAGAAAATGGGTCGGATGCCTGTTTTTTTAAGTCTGGATACGTTTTTAGAACGTATATGACTTAGTAGGTCAGCGTTTAGAAAATAGTTTTCTAAACAGGTGGCTCA
>JBHJNC010000265.1:0-3723 GCA_048497675.1 Gimesia maris | reverse complement strand
CTGGTTGCGGCATTTGCAGGACTTGATAATATTCTCAAGGCCTATCGCCATGCGATTGAAGCCCGCTATCGATTCTATTCCTACGGCGATGCGATGCTGCTGCTGTAGCTGAATACCCGATAAGCTTTTTAAAATAATTCTGGACAATTATCATCGAATGCGTACAATTCGCCGCGGCTTATTATACCAAGAACGGCTTGTCCGGCAATCATGGAATCGATAATTCCGGAGGTAACAGTGCAGGATTTACAAAAGTTAATTCGCGGTTTCAAACGGTTTCAAAGACAGTTTTTTAAGTCTGACAATACCCTATTTGAACAATTAAAGACCCAGCAAACCCCCAAAACACTGGTCATCGGCTGCAGTGATTCACGGGTGGACCCTGCGATTATTACCAAATCTGGGCCAGGCGATTTGTTCGTTATCCGCAATGTGGCCAATCTGGTCCCGCCGTATGAACCGGATACGAGGTATCACGGCGTCAGCTCTGCGTTAGAATATGCGGTTCAGATCTTGCGAGTGGACCATATCATCGTGATGGGCCATGCCAACTGCGGGGGCATTGATGCTTTGATGCGGGGCAGCGAACAGATGCAGATTGGTGAATTTATAGACCACTGGGTGGGTATTGCACGCCCGGCCAAAGAAGCAGTCCTGCGGGATATGGCAGATAAGCCCCTAACGCTGCAGCGTAAGGCCTGCGAAGAGGCTGCAATTTTAATCTCGCTGGAGAATCTGCTGACATTTCCCTGGGTAGCTCAGCGGGTCGACGAAGGAAGCCTGGCTATTCACGGCTGGTATTTTGACCTCGAAGCCGGCGAGATGCTCAGTTATAATCCGGAAAGCGGGACATTTGAGAGATTAATCGAGAAACAATAACTCTTACTCGCCGATAATCTTGACCAGCAGGCGTTTTTTACGCATTCCGTCGAATTCGTAATAGAATATATGCTCCCATGTTCCCAAATGGAGTTTGCCGTCGGTGATGGCCACGACAACTTCGCGACCCATAATCTGCCGTTTCATATGGACGTCGGCGTTGTCTTCATAACCGTTATGCTGATATTGGCTGTGGGGTTTTTCGGGGGCGAGTTTTTCCAGCCAGACCTCATAGTCGTGATGCAGGCCGGGTTCATTGTCGTTGATAAAGACGCTGGCTGTGATGTGCATGGCATTGACCAGGACCAAGCCTTCTTTCACGCCGGATTCGGCGACCAGCCGCTCGACTTCGTTATGAATCGACACGATTGCCCGCCGTTTGGGGACATTCATCCAGATTTCTTTTGTGAGTGTTTTCATAACTAATTTTTACCACAAGTATCATTCAATGACAACCTTGTTCTGGAGGAGATTTTCTGCAGATTAAGGCAGGCATTTATGATACAGATGTTGCTCTATTTCGACTGTTGTCGAATGAAGATAAAAAAAGCCCGGTTTTAGGCCGGGCTTGGTTTTTAAGCGGCATTTTTTTATGGCTGTTCCCAGTTGACTTTTTCGGTCCTGGAAATCAGATCTTTGAGATGTTCTTCTACAGCCTTGTCTTTGTTTGCCTTGTGAGTTTCGAGTTCTTGTTCACGGGTTTTGACCTCTTTTTGTAAATCCTCAAGCCGTTTGCGGAGGTCGTCGTACTGTAATTGTTTCTTGGCAATAATCAGATCAAATCGACGGTTGATTAACGTTTTCAATTCAGCTATAAGTTTATCCTTTTCTTCTCCCTGCGCTGAGCCAATTCGCTGAAGCAATTCATCCCGCTGACGCTGAATTTCAAGGTCTTCTTTCATCGTTTCTGCGAGTTTGGGATTGTCTTTTTCGGCTCGCATAATCGGTGCATATTTTCGCATCAATTCTGCAGTTCGCATAACATACTCTTCGGGCTGTTTGTCCCGCAGCTGTTTGAGTTTTACGGCTTCATCGGGTGCGTTTTTTTCCAACCAGGCAATCAGTTCATTATGCATCCGTTCCAGGCGTTCACGCCATTGTCCGCGATTATCGCCTTGCTGTCCTGGCACTCTGGGCTGGTCCGGAGGCAATGGGGCGGGGCCTGCAATGCCGGGGGCAGGTGCAGGGCCAGGCTGGCCGGGCATCAGGGGCATCTTGTCTCTGTCCGGGCCGGGGAGATTATGCGGGTTTTGGCCCCCGCCTTGTCCATGCTGCTGCCGCATTTGATGAAAACGGTTTACAAATTCTTGGCGTATCTCAAGACGAAACTTCTCGGGATCTTCTTTGCGGAGCTGTTCTAATTCGTCGGCCCGCGCAGGATTATTTTTGCGAAGATGGTTCATAAACTGGTCAATTCGCTCTTCAGACAAGGATATCGGAGGTTCCGGTTGGGCCAGTTCTTCCTGCCAGAAAGAATCGTCCACGGCGGGTTTGGACTCCAGTTTGTCCGGTTGAGAAAACCCCAGGGGACATAATGCGCAGCATATCACTGCACAAAAAAGTAATTGTGAAGTTATAGTTCTCATCGGGTTATCCTTTCCAAAAATCTGTATTTGCGGCAATAGTTTGTAAATCCTGAATTTCTGAGGCCAGACTGTTTTCGTCGTCGAACCACGACGTATTCTGTTTTTGAACGGTTTCGACTTGTCCGGCGATAGTCTCAATTTGTGTTTTTAATGTTCCGACCGGATCGTCATCGGCGATGATACCATCAGACCAAAGATAGGCGGCGGATGCAGATGCTGTAAGCTGTTCTGGCAGCGCAGGGGGATTGTTTTTCAAGAAAAGTATTGTTCCAGCCAAAAGGAGTATTGCCGCGGCCGAAGAGGTTAGCCACACTCTGATCCGCTGATGAGATCGGACTTTGAGATGATTGCGAACCTGTGTTTTGATGGCGCTGAGCGATTGCCCAGAGACTTCGGGGCAGGGGATAGAAGCAAGCAGATGGTCGGCCTGCCGGATATCCTCTGCCATCGGTTCGGCAGAATGGTCGTCCGCAAACTGGCGGAGCAGTATCTTTAGTTGTTCGGGTGTTTCTTTCATAGGTATCTCTATTTTAAGGGAATATTCATTAGTTCCCGAAGTTTTTTGAGTCCGCGATGCATCTTGCAAAGCGTTGTTCCTATCGGCTCTTTTCGTTTTTCAGCCAGTTCCTTAAAGCTTAAATCGGCATAAAAACGCAGCATAATCAGTTCAGACGTCTCGGGGTCGAGCCTGCTTAGAGCCTGCTGTAATTGCTCTGATAAATCATTTGCGAGTTCCTTTTGCGGTTCTGGCGGGATTTCTTTTGCTTTGGCCTCAATTAATTTATGCTGCCGATAACGGGAACGCAGATGATCTTTGAACAGATTCCCGGCAATCGTAAAAATCCAATGGTCAAAAGAGCCGCCTTCAAAAGAGCCTATTTTGGTTATCAGTTTGACAAAGAGCTCGCTTAGCAGGTCCTCGGCAATTTCCCGGCTGCCGCTAAGCCGATAGAAGAATCCAAAACACCGATTGCCGTACAGGTCAATCAACTCGTCAAATGCGTCGGTTTGGCCGGATTTGCATTTCGTTATTAAGTTATTCAGTGTATTGGAGTCCATCCGCGTTATGTCATCCATAGCCTAAGACGCTTGAGCATCTTTTGTTATTGCAATCTTCCGGAAATATCTACAGGTTATTGGGGTCTGAAGGGTTGCGGTATTCCTCGTCCGAAGAAAAATCATCGGGATGCCCATCTTGGTCGTCGAATTTCCACTTATCTGTCTGTTCCATATCGTCTATTTCGCGTTTAATGTATTT
>JBHJNC010000264.1:0-1929 GCA_048497675.1 Gimesia maris | reverse complement strand
ACCCCATTGCCGAACATAAAATAGACACGCTCGGCATCGACGACCGGCGAAGGGGAAGCAGAATTATTGCGCGGAAATTGTTCACGGCTGGAAGAGAGCTTTCTTTTCCATACAATCGAACCTTTTGCAGCGTCAATGCATAATCCGAGCAGATCATTATTGTCGCTGACGGTCGAAGTTAAGAAAATTTTCCCGTTCCACAGTGCCGGCGTAGATGCCGCAGGTCCGGGCAGATTAAGAGACCATAAAGCTGTGTTGGGGTCAAGACGAGTCGGCAATCCGGCCGCAGTACTCGAGCCGTTGCCATCAGGGCCCCGCCAGCCCGGCCAATTGGTTTGAGCGATGCACACGCCGACCGCAACTATTACATTTACAACCAATAAACACACCACCTGTTTCAACGCCATATCCTCGAATAAACGATTTTACGCCAATTATTCTTTAGAATACTCCTTATCCGGGCCAAAATCAATCGCCTTGGCAAAGCGTTTTTGTTTTACAAATCAAGTCATTTGCCGGATTTTTGTATCAGATTGCCTCTTGCCAGAACGCCGCGGCGGGCTTATACTTTACTGAAATTAATTTCATGGAGATTGTAAAATGAAACCCAGTTTAGTGATTCACGGCGCCGCAGGCAGGATGGGCAAACGCATTGTCGCCCTGGCGGCCGAAGAACAGGTTTTTCAAATTATTGGAGCCATTGACTATCCGGCTCATCCGGATTTGGGCAAGGACGCCGGTGTGCTGGCCGGGGTGCCCGCAATCGGGGTCAATCTGGATAAAACGTTTCCGGCCAAGGCGGATGCGGTGATTGATTTTTCGCTTCCGCAGGCAGCGGCCGAGACCATCGCCTGGGCGGAGAAAACCGGTACGCCTTTGGTAATGGGGACGACCGGCCTGGAAGCCGGGCATTTCGAGATGCTTAAGAAGGCCGCCGGAGAAATCGCCATCGTTCAGGCGACTAATATGAGCCTGGGGATGAATCTGCTGTTCAGCATCGTCGGCAAGGTCGCTGCGGCACTGGGGCCGGATTATGATATCGAGATAACCGAAGCCCATCACCGCTTCAAAAAAGACGCCCCCAGCGGCTCAGCATTGTCGCTGGCCAAGAGCATCTGCGATGCGACCAAGCGGGATTATCCCGGCTGCCTGGTACACGGCCGCGAGGGCAAAGAGGCCTTGCGTTCGGCAGGCACCATTGGAATGCACGCCATCCGCGCCGGCGATATCGTCGGGCAGCATTCGGTGATCTACGGCACGCTCGGCGAGACGATTACGATTTCACACGATGCTCACACGCGGGATACGTTTGTTCGCGGTGCGCTGCGGGCGGCCAAATGGCTGCTGACGCAAAAGCCGGGTTTGTATAATATGCAGCATGTGCTGGGATTGGCATAAGACGTCCAATATAAGTTAACTGAACTATCGAAAGGAGTTGATCTATGGAAGAACGGTTTTCAAACAAAAGCGGCGTGGTGTGTTTGCTGTTGGCTATTTTTCTGGGCGGATTGGGGATTCATCGTTTTTATGTCGGTAAAATCCTCACCGGTATCCTGATGCTCATCACCGGCGGAGGCTTTGGCATTTGGTGGCTCATTGATATCATCATCATTGCAATGGGCAAATTCACCGATTGCGGCGGCGGGGTCATCAAGATTGGAAAATAAAAAAATAAGGGAGCATAAAGCTCCCTTTTTTTATTATCATCAACTCTCGGCTGTCTTAGAGAATTCCATTTCGGTTGCGCTTATCGACCGCTCCGTCTTCGGCGTCAATGGCATCAACCATTTTGCGAAGCTCTTCCTGTGTTAAAACCTTTTTGGAGGTCAGCAATCGGATCAATGCAGAAAGGTACAGCTTAAGCTCATCGTTTTCTCGCCGCAACTGCAGGAGTTCCTGATCCTGCGCCAAATCGCCCTGATTCAGTTG
>JBHJNC010000263.1:0-6250 GCA_048497675.1 Gimesia maris | reverse complement strand
AATTAAGGGGCTGTCGTGGTGGTAGAACCACTCGCGACCTAAGCAGCGTTTGATCCGCTGGTACTGCTGGACCTGGATATGCTGGGCCAGCCGCGAAAACGGTCCATCGTATTCATAGCTGGGGAATGAGGCATTCTTCTGGCTTAAAAACGAATTCATAAACGCCTGGTCCATCACCGAGAACATACACAGGCTAACCGGCACAAAGATATCTACTTCTGATGGATCGAACCGGTACCAGACATTCCGATAGCCCCAGATTTTGATATCCTGTCTTCCGGTTTGCTTCTGATAGACCCTTAACGCCTCGGCCATCGCCTGCAGGACTTTATAATGCGTATCCGGACCGCTGCCTTCCGGGTCGAACGCGACCGTCACCACATCCGGGTTGATCTGATTGAGCTGTTTAACGATCGGCTCGACATCCCGGTTGTAGGTCGGTTCTTCCGTAAAGAGCTTGCCCTGATAGAACCCTAATCGAAGGTGCCGGACATTCTCGCATTTCCAGCCATAGTATCCCCACAGGCACTCGGCCTCCCACTCCCGGCTCATCCCTTTGAGCTGCTGGATCTGCGGGGGGTCGAATTTGCCGGGGTAGGCATCCTTAAAATACGCCAGCAGGCCGTCTATCGTCGTCTGGATCATCGTTAAATCCTGTGTGCCGGTCAGTTCCACCAGATTGCGGAACAATCGGCGGCTGCAGCCTTCGGCCTTGATTTCTTCGCTGAGCGCCGCGACCCCATCTAAGTACTGCCAGACATCCCGGTTCTTGTAGACAACGCTGTGCGGCTCAAAATAGCCCTGCCTAAGCAAGGCCTTAAAGCTGTCGGTAGCCATATAGCCTTTAAGGTCTTTGAGCTGTTCGACCATAAACCCATTGGTGACCGAGGTAAAACCGCTGGTTAAGGTCATAAAGTAGTGCTTATTGCTCGCCCGGCGGACATTGCGAACCACATGCGCCATATACCCGAGCATCACATCATCGTGGTGCGGCTCGGTATGCAGAAAGCAGGTATTTTCCAGGGCCTCACTGCCCTTCTGGATTTTGGCGATCAGCCGGCTGTGGACCTGCCGGGTTAGGTCTTTGAGCGGCTGGGAACACTTGCTGAGCAGTTCACGGCCAAAAGGATCGGCCTTGCAGTCGGCCTCGGTCAGTTCCAGGATCGACTTATTGACCTGACAGGCCAAATCCACCACGATCCGCTCGGTCTGGGAATCATTCCACTGAGGCTCGATTTTCATCCGCTCAAACCGGCGTTCGGTCAGATTGGATGCAGCGCCTTCGGTGACATAAAACCGAGCGTTAGGCAGCGACTGAAGGACGGTGGCCGGGATGTCCACATCCGGCTCGGACTGGACAGCATCGGCAACCACCTTGGCCTTGGCTGCCCCGGCGGCCATAATGATGGCTGTACAGTTTGGGTTGGCGGTAATGGTCTTAAGGCCGATGGTAATGACCAGACGGTTGCGGGAGATTTCAATGCCCCCTAAATCCGAAGCCGCCGCCGCCTGTGTTTCATAGTTGGTCGGGCACAGCCGGGTGGTGCAGTGATGGTCGGAGCCTTTGATGTTAAAGCCGATATGGCCATCCGGACCGATACCGCCCAGAAAGAATCCGATGCCGCCTAATGCCTGGATTTTCTGCTCATATTCCATACACCACTGATCGATCCGGCTCAGCAGGCTTTTTTGCCTGTCTTCCAGCTTGGTGCGGGGTTGGCGGTAACGCAGGGTTAAATCCACCGTATTATCCGGCCAGTAGTCCGACAGAGTTTCGCCCATCGCCAGGCCGACACGGGATGCGTCAATCAGAAGGCAGCGGGCAGGGTCAAGGCCAAAACCATCGATGTAGTACTTCCTGACGTAATAATAAAAGCTGTTGGCCTGCGAGGACGCGATGGGATAAAATTCGTCAATCTGGACAAAATGCAGACTGGACATGTCCGGTTTGATGGACGGGTCGATGCCCGCCTGCCGCAGTTGTTCGGCGACCTCGGGCTTATCCCAGCCGTTCAGGAAGTACTTGACCTGATTGATAAAGTGTTCCGGCGTTTTGCCCGTCGGCAGCGAAATCACCCCGCCGGGGTTGGCCTGAACCCACTCTAAAAACCGCAGCGCGGTCAGCTTGCCCAGCTGTGGAAACGAATCGGTGACTATTACCGGAAGTTTTTCGGTCGGGGCGTACTGGGGTTGAAATAATGTATTGTCCAACGCTTTTTGTTCGACGTTGCTAAATGTGTACTTTCTCATAGGACTTTCATACCAATTCTATCAATGATCTGATAAAGCGTTTGTTTATTCTGATTCAGACATCGCAACAACTGCAGTTGTGTGCGGCAGCGGTCCAGATTATGACCGGGACGATGCATCTTATAATAAGTGTCTCCCTGTAGATAGTCAGCCAGGAAGCGTGTCGCCATAATCAACGTCAGCATCTTGCTGCCGTGAGGGCGGGCTTCCATAACATCCCCATACACCTTAAATTGATGAATAATCTGCGCAATTGTCATATTTAGTTCCGAAATCTTTTTGGGACGAACAAGCATACCGCAAAAAAAGATTGATTTCCATAGAAAAAAGGAATATGATAATAGCATAAAGGAACTTTTTTTATAAATTAAAACCATTTAATATCAGTTAAATGCAGTATCAAAAAACAGACTTTATCAAAAAGGAGTTTACTGAAGGCATTCCTGGCCATGTCGCCAAGGCCCGGTATTTCTATTTTGATATCGATCAGGCCGACCAGTCCGATCTGCGTATTCTGTGCGGCGGATACGAACAATGTGCACCGGATTTTGCCCTAAACAGACGAAATCTGGCTTTTTATACCGTCAAATTCACGCTCGGCGGCAAAGGTGTCTTTATCTGCAACAACAAGACCTATCCGCTCGGATTTGGGTCACTGACGGTCTTTGGCCCACAAACGCCCCACCAGTTCAAAACCGACCCCAGCGACCCGATGGAGCATATCTTCCTTGTTTTTACCGGAAAACAAGCCGCAGGACTCCTGAATCTTAACCGTCTTGGATCCAGACATTGCATCCAGGTTTCAAATCCGCCTTTTATCGCCGCACTAATGGAACACATCCTGCATGTCGGCCTCGAAAAACCGCCTTACGCTCAAGACCTGTGCCAATCTTACCTTAAATCGCTTCTGCTCGAACAGATCGAATCCCCCGCAGAGACAGAACAAAATGACCGCGCCTTAGCCAGCTTCCAGAAATGTAAACATCATCTCGAACAGCATTTTGCCGCCATTTCCTCCCCGGCCCAACTTGCCGAAGAATGCCATCTGGATATCCGCTACATCGCCCGGCTGTTTCGCCGCTATAAACAGATACGTCCGCACGATTATCTGATGCAGCTGAAAATGAATAAAGCCGCCAGCCTCCTGCTGACTACCCATTTGAGCATCAAACACATCGCCCAAATGACCGGCATCGAAGACCCCTATCATTTTTCAAGGGTATTCAAAAAAGTATTCAGGGTTGCTCCAAGTGAATATCGCCAATCATTTATAGAACCACAGCAATGACAGCACATCCAAAATGCTTGCCGTTTCATAAAGAAGGTTATTTGAGAATGGCTTTACCGCTGGAGCGGACCTAACGGCAGCGGAATCGGCTCTGTTGATACCACCGCCGGCTACAGCGGCTTAAACAGCTTCAAATGCGTCGGCAGCCCAACCCGGGACTATATCCCTAAAAGGGTACCAACGAGGCTGATGCTGTTAAAGAGGATATGCATCCAGATTGACCTAAACAGCGAGCCGGATTTTTCATAGGCCAGCCCCATACCGAAAGACAGCACGAAGATGCCGGCGAAATGGGTCGAGGGGTGCAGCAAAGAAAAAATCGTCGAGGTAATCACGACTGCCAGCAGCGGTTTTTGAAGGTAGGCCGTCAGCGTGGTCTGAAGCAGGCCACGAAACAATAATTCTTCGAATAGCGGTGCGATAAAAGCCGCAGACACGATCAGCAGAATTTTCATCGCAAAAGAACTGGTCTGCGTCAGTTCAGCCAGTGACTGATGCTGCTCCAGTGAAAAATCCTTGCCGACAAATAATATACCAATCAGCACAGTCGTCTGGAGGGCAAATAAAATCACTGGATAGACGGCCGCCAGGGTCAGCGCCCCCTTCCACAAATCTGTCTTCAGGGTCTTCCAGCAAAGGCCGATGCCCTTCAGGCCCCGTATAAAAGAAACCTGGGCAAAACAGAGCAAGGAAATTCCAAGAATCATTTGTATGATCGCCGAAGCGGCGTTCTGTGCGAATAAAAGCGTGGATTCTGGCTTGTCGTGAAATAAACGTTTTATAATTTCATTGGCCATCAGGGCCGCCGACAGCCAGACCAGGATCTGAAATATCGGAAAAAACAACGGCAGGCGTGTGCGGCGGATTGGATACCGCCAATCCAGCCACCAGGCCGCCAAAAGAACCAATCCTACCGAATACAATCCCAGGATTAATTCGATTAAAACATCATTCATTGAGATGGATAAAAGACTATTGTCCACCAGTTCAACTCAACACTTAAATATCATCAAAGATAAATTACAACAAACAAGAATATAAAGATAAAAAATACGGCGTAAATAAAAAAAAAGACCCTGTCATACGACAGGGTCTTTAAAGATCTAACAGTTGATGCAACAAAGCAGACGGATAACGCCTGACATTGTGTTCGTTTTTATAAGGAGACCTTAGTCTCGGACGAACAGTTTTCCTTAGAAAGGAGGTGATCCAGCCGCAGGTTCCCCTACGGCTACCTTGTTACGACTTAGTGCCAGTCACCGAACTTACCGTAGGTAGGCGTCTCCTTGCGGTTGACAACCCAACTTCGGGTACTTCCGGCTCCCATCACTTGACGGGCGGTGTGTACAAGGCTCAGGAACACATTCACCGCGTCATAGCTGATACGCGATTACTAGCGATTCCAACTTCATGCAGGCGAATTGACAGCCTGCAATCTGAACTGGGGCGACTTTTTTGCGATTTGCTCCACCTCGCGGTCTTGCTTCGCTCTGTAGTCGCCATTGTAGCACGTGTGAAGCCCTGGACATAAAGGCCATGAGGACTTGACGTCATCCCCACCTTCCTCCGGTTTAACACCGGCAGTCCCGCTAGAGTTCCCGACATTACTCGCTGGTAACTAACGGCAGGGGTTTCGCTCGTTAAAGGACTTAACCCGACATCTCACGACACGAGCTGACGACAGCCATGCAGCACCTGTGTACGTTTCACCTTGCGGTAACTAACCCTGTTTCCAGGGCAGCATCCGTACATGTCAAACCCAGGTAAGGTTCTGCGCGTTGCTTCGAATTAATCCACATGCTCCACCGCTTGTGTGAGCCCCCGTCAATTTCTTTGAGTTTTAGCCTTGCGACCGTACTCCCCAGGCGGTCGACTTAACACTTTTGCTTCGGCTGTAACGGCGTCAGAGCCACTACAACCTAGTCGACATCGTTTAGGGCGTGGACTACCAGGGTATCTAATCCTGTTTGCTCCCCACGCTTTCGTGCATGAGCGTCAGGACAAGTCCAGTGTGCTGTCTTCACCTTCGGCGTTCCTCTTGATATCTACGCATTCCACCGCTCCACCAAGAGTTCCACACACCCTTACTTGCCTCAAGAAATGCAGTTTGCCGAGCAATGCCTTGGTTAAGCCAAGGTATTTCACAAGACACTTACATTTCCGCCTGCGCACCCTTTAAGCCCAGTGATTTCGAATAACGCTTGTCACCTTCGTATTACCGCGACTGCTGGCACGAAGTTAGTCGTGACTTCCTCTGGGGCTGATCAACCTTACGGCTTTCAGGCCCCTGACAATAGTTTACATCCCGAAGGACTTCATCCTATACGCGGCGTCGCTGGGTCAGGCTTTCGCCCATTGCCCAATATTCGTTACTGCAGCCCTCCGTGGAGGTCCGGGCAGTGTCTCAGTCCCGATGTGGCGGGTCAACCTCTCAGTCCCGCTACCCGTCATTGCCTTGGTGGGCCATTACCTCACCAACTAGCTGATAGGAGATAGGCCACTCTCAGGTCGATAAATCTTTGATCAGCGACCTCAAAGCCGCTGATATCATTCAGTATTACCGTTCCTTTCGGAACGCTATTCTGAAACCCAAGGTATGTTACCTATCTATTCCGCACCCTTTCGCCACTATATGATCTCAAGGTTACCCAATTGACCATATCGTTCGACTTGCATGTCTTAGCCACGCCGCCAGCGTTCATTCTGAGCCAG
>JBHJNC010000262.1:0-3380 GCA_048497675.1 Gimesia maris | reverse complement strand
TGGTGGAGCGAAAAGCTCAGAAAGGGACTCGAAACAATGACCACAAAAAGACGACATTTTAGGGCGGGATTCAAGGCTCGCGTGATGCGGGCGGCGTTGAGGGAGGATTTACAAGTTTAATTTTTCAATTTTCGATTTTTTGTCCCGGTGTTCAACGTGACTCCTTCCCCTTTATTTTCTCAGCGGCGAACAAAAAACTGAGCAGCGGGGTCAGCAGGCTGCCGATGACAATCAGCCAGCTCCAAGCGGGACCGAACCCGGTGAATTTTTTCAGCAACAGCAGAACAATTATCACAACAGCACACGTCATCATCGCTGCGACATGGCCAGATCAGCGGTGACCTTAGTCAATATCCCCAGCAGGAAAATACCCAGCACGGCTCCGCCGGTGATGGATACGATTTCAAAGGCAAACCATAAAATCTGTTTGACAGGAGCGCAGGCCAGAGCAATCAATCCAAGAATCAGCCCAAACCCTACAATCCCGATACGCGATGCCCAGAGATAGTGTTTCTCGTCAGCATTGGTGCAGACTACTGGGCGATAAATGTCCGTGATAAATGACGAGGTCAGCGAGCTGAGCGGTGAATCAATGCTGGCTAAGACGATGGCGGCCAGCATTATCCCTTTAAACCCGGCCGGCAGCGAATTGCGGATAAAATGCGACAGGACCTCTTTGGCCTTTTCGGGAGCGGCGATGTCGGGATGCTGCTGATAGAAGATATACAGCCCCGTGCCGATAGCCAGATACAGCAGCAGGACCGGCAGGGCGCCTGCCAGCGTCATAAAAATGGTCTTTTGGCTTTTGCGCCGAGTCTCGACCGTCAGCAGCCGCTGAACCATTTCCTGGTCGGTACCGAAGACGGCCAGTCCGATGAAAAAGGCGTTCGCCGTACCTGCCCAGAATGCCGTGGGACGGCTTAAATCGAAGCTGAAGTCGAAGATACTTAAGCGGCCTGCATCCGCCGCAATCTGGAGTGCTGCGCTGATCGGTCCCTGCATCCGGGTTACCAGAAACGCCAGCAGTATCGCTCCTGCGATGAAAAAATACAGGGCCTGATAAGCCCCGGCCCAGACGACGGCCTTGATGCCGCCAAAGGCGATAAACAGGATGCTGATAATCGTAAACAGCAGAATTGTCTGTCCCAGGGGGATGCCCAGGATGATGCCGATGGCCATACATGCCGCATACAGCCGAACACCGGAGGCAATCAGGCGGGTGATGAAGAAAAACACGGAGGCAGTGTACTGGGTCTGCGGGCCGAAGCGATGGCGAAGGTATTCGTAGATGCTGGTGCAGTTGTACTGGTAAAAGATTGGGATAAACAGTAAGCTTACCACGATGCGTGCTGCGGCCGAGCCGATGAAGAACTGCAAGTACTGCCAGTTTTCACTGTAGGCTGCGGCAGGCACGCCAATAATGGTCAAGGCGCTGACCTCGGTGGCTACCGTTGAAAGGCACGCCACCACCGGCGGAATTTTGCGTGAGCCGAGAAAAAAGTCGCGTGTATCCCTTTCTTGCCGTCCGAACAGGTAGGATATCACAAACAGCATCGCAACGGAAATTGCGACAATCAGCGTATCGAGAGCCATCAGGAGATGTCCTTTATGGCGTTACGCAGCAGGCCGTTGTGCTGCTTGAGCATCTGCTGGGCGGTCTTTAGATCGGTTTTGCGGAAATGCATCACAATAGCGGGCTTGACTTTGCCATCGGCTTTGGCCAGCAGCGTTTTGGCTCTCGATGCGGTCAATCCCGTAATCTCGGTGACGATGCGTATCGAGCGATCTTTGAGCTTGTCGTTGACGGCACTTAGGTCCACCATCAGATTGCCGTAGACTTTGCCGAGCCGAATCATTGCCGCGGTTGTCAGGGTATTGAGTACCAGTTTGGTTGCGGTACCCGCTTTCATCCGGGTTGAGCCTGTTATCACCTCCGGCCCGACGACGGGGCTGATGATGATTTGCGCCTCAATGTGCCGAATCGCCTCCGGGGCACAGGTTACAAAGCCCGTCGACGCTCCAATCTGGTTGGCATATTGAACAGCTCCGCGCACAAACGGAGTTACCCCGCAGGCGGCGATGCCGATGACCATATCATTGCAGGAGAGCTTTTTTTTGCGCAGGGCAGCGGCTCCATTAGCCGCGGAGTCTTCGGCTCCTTCTATCGAACGCGTTAACGCTTTTTTGCCGCCGGCGATGATGCCTTGAACCAGGGTTCGCTTGACGCCGTAGGTTGGCGGGCATTCGGACGCGTCCAGCACGCCCAGTCTGCCGCTGGTGCCGGCTCCCACATAAAACAGCCGTCCGCCTTTTTCAAAGCAGGCAACAATCCTATCGACGGCTTGGGCGATCTGCCGATGCTGTTTGGCTACTGCCGGGGCGACCAGATGATCTTCAGATGTGATAACCTTGACGATTTGATCTGTGGTTAATTTGTCGATTGCTGCGCTGCGCGCGTTGCGTTTTTCTGTGGTTAGATATGCTCTGGATTTTGTCATAGTATCGGTACAATCTTTCCTAAGATAGCGGGTTTGGCTGCGCCGGTCGCCGCAGGGACATTTCCGGGCAGAGATTTGAGGGTTGACCAGGCTAAAATCGCAAATGAAACGGCTTCTTTGGCGTCGGAGTCTATGCCGAAATCGCTGGTGGTAAAAAAGTCGGCAGTGGGCAGATGCTGTCGAAGCATCGCTGTCAGCGTGTGATTTTGGGCTCCGCCGCCGCACAAAATGACCTGGTCAGGCAGTGCCGGCAGAAAACGTTTATAGGCGTCGGCAATCGTAACCGCGGTGAACGCGGCTGCTGTTGCCAAAAGATCTTCAGGACGGAGTTTTTTAGCGAGAGTGTTTTGGTATAGAGTTTTGATATTATCGGCCCCGAAGTTTTCACGGCCTGCGGTTTTGGGCGGTTTGCGACGGAAATAGGGATGTTTGAGCATTACCTTGAGCAATGGCCGGCAAATAGTGCCCCGGGCGGCCATTGCACCGCCGGAGTCGAACGGTTGCTTGCCGCGAGTTATCAGGCTTATCAGGCCGTCAAGAATCATATTGCCCGGGCCGGTATCAAAGGCGATGATGTCTTGTTGGGATGCACCCGCGGGCAGATATGTTACATTGGCTATTCCGCCGATATTCTGAATTGCCCGGGATAAACGTGCATGTGTGAACAGATGGTAATCTGCGTACGGTACCAGCGGAGCGCCTTGTCCGCCGGCGGCGATATCGGCAGGACGGAAATCGGCAATGGTGGTGATGCCTGTCCGCTGAGCGATAATGGACGGCTCGGCAATCTGGAGAGTTGAGCGGATAAGGCTCTTGCCATATCTGGTTCCGGCGGGATTGTGATAAATGGTCTGGCCGTGTGAGCCGATGAGGTCAATTGAA
>JBHJNC010000261.1:0-3916 GCA_048497675.1 Gimesia maris | reverse complement strand
CCTCTTCTTCCTCGGTCTCTTCGATTTCGGCTTCTTCTTCAGGCTCGTTTTCTGATTCCACCACCCAACGACGAGGCTTTTCATAAACCGAAGGCAGGCCCTTTTCAATTTTGGACGCATACTCGACACAATATCTGGCCCAGGGGCTGGCTTCAAGCCGGGCTTTGGGGATGGGCTTTCCGGTACCTTCACAAATACCGTACGTCTCGTCTTTGATCCGCTTGAGGGCCGCAATAATTTCAGCAACAATCTTACGCTCGCTGTTCATCAGCCCCAAGGCAAAATCCTGTTCAAAGGTATCCGACCCGATGTCGGCCATGTGAATCGGCATAGTCGACAAATTGCCCGTGGCATCAATTCGATTTTTGCCGAGGGCCTCATCCTCAATAAAAGTCACATCGCCGCACAGCTCTTTGAGCTTATCCAGAAGAATTCTACGAAAATGATCCAAATCCGCCTGACTCAGATAGGTCTTGCCTGAGCCTTGAGCGGCTTTGGGCGAAGATTTATCTGGGGCTGCTTGAGAAACGGGCTCAGAGACCGCTTTGGGCTTGGCAGACGCTTTTTTGGGGGAAGAGTTTCGAGAAACGGTTTTGGCGGCAGCTTTCGGCGCGGATTTCTTAGGCGTCTTTTTGGCCGCTTCCTTTTTTTCTTCTTTTTTTACCTGCTTTGCCACTCGGATCACCTTTCGCAAGAGCCTTGCTGCAATAGAGTTACCCTTTTGATGTCTCTTCCATTGTCGGCAATTTCAGAAGCAAAAAATATACTTTCTTGCAAAAAATAGCAAGTAAAATTACATCAGCATTTAACTCTATATATATAAAATAGTTACGAAGCACACCTAAAAAACACATTTATTTATCAGACTCATCATACATCAATTCCTACACTAAGAGACACCACAAATCTTTTTTAAAGCTTCTTTTTTAATAACAAGACTATTTCTGTCTTTATTTGGACTGATATATTTTTTTCGGCCTTACATTGCATTAAAAGATAAGATTGGTATAGTAAGACACGAATAAAATAGACTTTTCTTTATTAGCATTCAATTAAAGAGTATTTATGACCAATGCTCAACGCGTCATGGCAATTTTAAATTACCAAAAGTGTGACAAGATGCCAATTGTCCACTTCGGGTATTGGCACGAAACGCTTGAAAAGTGGACAAATGAAGGACACATTTCCAAAGAGATTAGCCAAAACTGGGCGGACGGCTCACCGACGGATATTGAATTAAACGCCATACTTGGGTTTGATATCGGCTGGGGATGTGCGTATTCTCCTAATTCAGGCCTTTTGCCCTGTTTTGAAAGCAAGATACTAAAAGAACACCCAGACGGCTCAAAAGAGCTCATTCAGAGCGATGGTACCGTGGTGTTAGCTAAAGACGGGGCAGGTTCCATACCTTCTGAGATTGACCATACCTTAAAAGACCGCAGAAGCTGGGAAGAACATTATCTGCCCAAACTGCAGTTCAATCCTAAGCGTGTCCTCGACTGCCTGGTCAATACCGGCACAGAGTACAAGGCATTCAGTCAGGGCGGGATGTAATTCCTGAAAAATCAACGTCCGGATTTTCCGGTTGGGCTATACTGCGGCAGTCTTTTTGGCCAAATCCGAAACTGGCTTGGCGTTGTCGGGGTCAGCTATATGATGATTGATGATCCGGAATTGCTGGATGAAATTATTGACACCGTCGGAAACCTCTCCTATCAATGCGTAGAAACCGTCTTAAATCAGGACTGTAAGTTTGATTTTGGTCATTTCTGGGAAGACATCTGCTACAAAAACGGGCCACTGGTTATACCGGATTTCTTCGACCAAAAAGTGGGACCTTATTATAAGAAAATAACCCAACTGCTCAACCGGCACAATATATCCATCGTATCGCTGGACTGCGACGGATGGATTGACGCACTCATTCCAACCTGGCTGAATAACGGCGTCAATACAATGTTCCCTATCGAGGTCGGAACCTGGAATGCCAACATCAAGCCCTGGCGGGAACAGTACGGCAAACAAATCCGCGGCGTCGGTGGAATGAACAAGGTGGTCTTTGCACATGACAGAGCCGCCATTGACACCGAAATTGAACGATTAAAACCGCTGGTGGAATTGGGCGGCTACATCCCCTGCCCCGATCACCGCATTCCGCCAGACGCAAAATGGGACAATGTAAAATATTATTGCGATGCGATGCGAAAGGCATTTGCAAAGTAAGAGTCTATCCGGCTGACTGCTTCGTTTTAGACAGCGGGATAAAAAAGGGACGGCCATCCAGCGTCGCCTGATGGCAGTTGACACTGAAATACTCTTTGAGTGTATCCGGCTTTAGCACATCCGAAGGAGTGCCGGAATCGTAACGTCCGCCCTGGCCGAGCAGCAGCAGCCGGTCACAATATCGGGCGGCCAGATTGATATCGTGGGTTACAGCCAGCAATGTCTTTTTGCTTTCGGTCTGTAATTGCTTGAGCAGGTCGAAAATTCTCACCTGATGCTTTAGGTCCAGATGGTTGGTCGGTTCATCGAGGATTAGAATCGGGGTATCCTGCGCCAAAGCACGGGCGATAAATACCCGCTGGCGTTCGCCGCCGCTAAGCTGGGCAAGCGTCCGGTCGGCCAAGTGGGCAACCTCAGTCATTTCAAGAGCCTCTTTGACGATTCTTCGGTCGTCGGCGTTTTCAAAGAGGACAAAATCCTGGCGGCAGATTCGCGACATCATGACCGTTTCCAGCACGGTAAAACCAAATGAAGGGATGTATTCCTGGCGTACCATCGCAAGCATACGGGCCAGCTCTTTGTGGCGATAATGCGACAAGGGCTTGTCCTGCAGATGAATCGTCCCGGAGGCGGGCTTGAGCAGACCTGCAATCAGTTGAATCAGGGTGCTTTTGCCGGCGCCGTTGGGGCCGACTATCGCCCAAAAAACGCCCGATTCAATCGACAATGACACATTCGACAATATCGGATTCTGAGCATAACAAAACGAGAGGTTGTCTATTTTAATCAGCGGCATCGACCCTCCCTGCACGCAGCGACTTGCCAAATCGTACCAACAGGAACAAAAAGAACGGTCCGCCCGCCAAGGCGGTTACGACCCCAACGGGCATTACCGCCGGGGCAACGACCATCCGGGACACCGTATCGGCCAGAATCACAAAGACCGCCCCGCCTATGGCGCTGATCGGAATCAGCTGCCTGTGATCAGGCCCGACGATAAGCCGCACACCATGGGGCACAATCAGGCCTACGAATCCAACCAGGCCGCTTAAACTGACGGCCACGGCGGTAATCAATGCTGAAACCGCAAAGCAGCCCTGATACAGCAGCCGGACATTGACGCCGGAAAGATGAGCTTCATCGGGACTAAAACTAATGATGTTGAGGGCAGGCGACAGCTTTATGCAGAGGAGTATCCCGGCTGTCACAAGGGCAGCACTGACCAGCAGCAGATTGAGGTTTTCAAGCACAGTGATATTGCCCATCAGCCAAAACAGCGTTGTCTGGACCTGACCAGCGGCGGCGATGGAATTGAGAAACATAATCACCGCGGATAAAAAGGCATTGACAACGACACCAGCCAACAGCAGCCCGGTCATCCCGCCTTTCCTGCCGGCCCCGCCTAACAGCCAAACCGCCCAGACCGTCAGCAGAGCAGCGATAAATGAACAGATTGTTATCGATGAAATCCCCCAAAACGTCCAGCTGACTCCCAAAACCACGGCAATCATCGTCCCCAGACCGGCACCGCTGGAAATCCCCAGCAGATAGGGGTCTGCCAACGGATTCCGCAAAATCGCCTGCAGAACAACGCCGGCACATGCCAGAGCGGCGCCCACAATCCCTGCCAGCGCGATTTGCGGCAGACGGATATGAAAATATATTTCATAATCCGGGTTGTACAGGCCGGTGG
>JBHJNC010000260.1:0-3121 GCA_048497675.1 Gimesia maris | reverse complement strand
TCGGCTGCATCTTCGACGGCCTTAAAGACGGCAAACGCAAACAGATGATGATTTACAACGTCTGCGACCACGCCGAGTGCTACAAAGAAGTCAAGGCACAGGCGGTATCCTATACCACCGGCGTGCCGGCGATGATTGGGGCCAAGATGATGCTCGAAGGCAAATGGAAAGGCAAGGGCGTGTTCAATATGGAACAGTTCGACCCCGATCCGTTTATGGCCGATTTAAACATCTATGGCCTGCCGTGGAAAATCATCGAGAATAAGACGATTGACAATTAATGCAAACGCCGATTGGGAATTGGGGCTATGCGTAATCCCCGTCCTCAATCTGAGCGGTGACAAATCAAATAATATGCAATCCAGAAGGCTGAATCAATTGAGGCGTATATGAATTTAACATTAATCGATTGGAGTATTGTCGCAGGCGGTATTTTACTGATGACCCTGGCTGCCTTGAGCGCCAGACGCTACACCAACAACGTCGCCGATTTTTTATCCGCCAATCGCTGCGCCGAACGCTATCTGCTTGCGGTCTCAGACGGCATCGCCGGAATTGGGGTTATTACGGTGGTAGCCATGTTTGAAGCGTATTATGCTGCGGGTTTTTCGTTTATCTGGTGGGGCTTATCCACTTATGTAATCATAAACTTCATCTCGTTGTCCGGCTGGATCATTTACCGCTATCGGGAGACAAGGGCGATGACACTGGCACAATTTTTCGAGATGCGGTACAGCCGGCGTTTCCGGATTCTGTGCGGAATAGTGATGTTTGTATCCGGGGCAATCAACTTTGGTTTGTTCCCCGCCGTCGAAGCTCGATTCTTTATGTACCTGATGGGGATTTCTCCTCACGAGGTACAGCTGTTTGGTTTGTTTAACGTGGATCTTGTATATTGTTGCTTTTTAATCTTTTTGATCACTATCTCTCTGTTTTATGTATTTATCGGCGGACAAATCGCCGCGATGGCTGTGGGATTCGTCCAGGGAACTCTTTTCAACCTTTTCCTATGCATTACCGTAGGGTTTTTAATATACAAATTCCCGTGGTCTCAGATTGTCGAGGCCTTGTCGAACCGCCCTGTCGGCGAATCCATGATTCATCCATTCCAAGCGGCATCAACCAAAGATTTTAACGTTTTTTATTATCTGATCTTTGCTTTCGGCACCTTTTACGGGATTATCAGCTGGCAAGGCACTCAGGGATATTTTACCTCGGCGGTCAATGCTCACGAGGCCCGGATAGGAAAAGTATTGGGCAGCTGGAGGACGCTGACTCAGAATCTGATGGTTTTTGTGATTCCTATTTTCGCCTACACGCTGATGCATCACCCGGCCTGGAGCGAACAGGCGGCCAATGTCAAAAAGGTCCTTGCGGGTATCGGCAATGAAACCCTGCAAAAACAGCTGACTACAACTCTGACTTTGCCGCAGTTTTTGCCGAAGATTCTGATGGGAGGATTTTGTGCCGCGATGTTTTCGGCTTCCATCAGCACGCTGGGACCTTATATGCAGTCCTGGGGCAGCATTTTCATTCAGGACGTTTATCTGCCGCTGAAAAAAGAACCCCGACTGGACCCCCGAACCCACATGAAACTGCTGTACCGGGCCATTTACGGGGTAGGCCTGTTTGCTTTTATATTCAGCCTGCTGTTTCCGCAAAATGACTATATTTACATGTTCTTTGCGAATACGGGCACGATCTGGCTGGGCGGGGCCGGCGCGGTTATCATCGGGGGTTTATACTGGAAGAAAGGCACGACAGCCGGGGCCTACAGCGCGGTTTGTGTCGGCATCATTATAGCCATTTTGGGGTTTGTTCTGCCGCGAATCTGGCCAACACTGTACGGGAGCCCATTCCCTATCAATTCCCAGTGGATGTGGCTGATCGCGATGCTGATTGCGATTGCTTCATACGGGGTCGTATCTCTGCTGACATTTAAAAAAGACTTTAATCTGGATCAACTGCTGCATCGCGGCATCTACGCTGTCAAAGATGACGCCGTCAACGACAAGCCCAGCCGCGGATTTCTTTCCATTATCGGCATCGACAACAACTTTTCATTTAAAGATAAAGTGCTATACGGCTGGGTTACCGGATTCTCTCTGATTCTGGGAATTATTTTTGTCATTGGAACCTGCTACAATCTGCTGTTTTCGGTATCCACCGAATCATGGACTCAATTTTGGTATTTTTATCTCTGGGGCAGTCTGTTTCTCGGTTCGATTACGACGGTCTGGTTCAGCTGGGGCGCCGGCGTAAACCTCAAAAACATGTACCACCGCCTGAAAACCAAAGCCCGTGATGATACGGATAACGGCAGTGTCCACAATCCCCAGATGAAGTAAATATGGACCATCGTCTTTTGAGTTACAGAATCCGCTGAGCCATGAATCAGATGCTGACAAAACATTATGACGGTCCCGGCGGTATTCGGGAAATGCTGGTTATCGCCCTGCCGATGGTGGCAGCCAATGCCTGCGATACGGTGATGATTTTCACCGACCGCCTTTTTTTGTCGCGGCTGGGCACCGAACAGATGAGCGCGGCGATGGGCGGCGGGCTGACCAGCTATATGCTGATGACCTTTTTTCTGGGATTGATCGGATACTGTACGGCATTGACGGCACAGTACTTTGGCTCGGGACAAAAGCACCGCTGTCCGGCAGTTATCACCCAGGGGCTCATCCTGTGCGTCATTGCCTATCCTATCACTCTGGCCTGCCGGCCGCTGGGCCTGTATCTGTTCGACATCATGAATATTCCCGCTGAGCAGCTCGCTCCGCAGAAAGTCTACTTCAACATATTAATCTTCAGCTCCATCGTCGGACTGATACGCAGTTGTCTGGGTTGTTTTTTCTCCGGCATCGGCAGCACGCGCATCGTGATGTTTTCGACGCTTGTCGCGATGGTGGTCAATGTCGTTCTGGACTATATATTCATCTTCGGTAAATTCGGATGTCCCGCGATGGGTATCGCAGGAGCTGCTTATGCGACGATTATCGGCGGGGTATGCGGACTATTCATCCTGCTGCTGGAATATTTCGGCCGCCGCAACCGCAGCGAGTACGCCGTGATGCAGTCCTTCCATTTTGACTGGACGATGATGAAAAAACTGCTG
>JBHJNC010000259.1:0-6809 GCA_048497675.1 Gimesia maris | reverse complement strand
TTTTCAATCATCAAAATGCGTCAGCGCGACGTCAGCCGGGAACTGGATGCGGTGAATGCCCAAATGGCTAAGGCCAAAGAGCAGATTGCCCAACTGGAAGAGCTGAAGACCAAAGGCAAGACCATGATGAAGAGCATGGTGATGACTGCAGAACTGCTCGAACCGGTTCCGCGCAGCATTATCCTGGCGTGTCTGACGAATAATATGCCTTCCGGCGTGTCCCTGCTGGAAGTCCAGATGAAGGAAAAGGAAAACAAGGTTCCTGTTGCCGCGCCTGTCTCTGAAACGGCTGCCGCGGCCAGTCCTGCAGCGGGCAAGCCTGCCGGTAAAGCATCTCAATATCAGGCGGCAGCAGGGAAGAATAAAAAGCAGGCTCCCGAAATGAAAACCGTCCTGGATGCAAATCTGGAAATCGAAGGAATCGCTCCCAGCGATATCGAAGTGGCGGCGTTTATCGCCAATTTGAGTTCCTCAATCCTGCTGGATAATGTTGAGCTGGTGGAATCCAAAGAAGAGGATGTCGAAGGAATCAAGTTCCGGCAGTTCCGTCTTCGGACTACGATGAAAAAAGATCTGAACTTGACGCGTGATGATATCGCAGAAATCCGTAAGAAACGGGAAGAGCTGAGTTAAGGGTGTTTGATGAAGCCCTTTGTGAAAGGATGAATTTATGAATAGCGGGATACGACATATTATTTTCTTTGCGCTGATTATCGCGATGGCGTATATCTCTTGGGCGTATATGATCAAGCCGGCCAATGCGGCATTAGCCCAGGAGCGTGACGCCGTTCAAGCGAAACAGGCCAAATTGTCCGAGCTGGAGCGAGCCAAGACGACAGCGAGCGACTTGAATCATCAATTGGTCAAGGTTGAGGAAGCGATTAAGGTTTTCGAAAGCAAGCTGCCTCCCAAGAGCGAGATTCACACGGTGCTTGAGAATGTGACGCTGATTGCACAGAAAAACGGACTGGCTCCCAAAACGATCAGCACGCTGAAGCCCACGGTCAAAAACGGGTATATTGAGCAGCCCCTGAAGATGGAACTGGATGGCGATTTCAGTTCTTATTACGCATTTCTGCTGGAGCTTGAACGGCTGGACCGAATTACCAAAATCCGCGAATTGTCGCTGAAGAAAAAATCGCAATATGAAGGTCAAACGGAGGCGACGTTTGTGATGAGTATTTTCTTTATGGATTCCAAGAACTGACTATAGAAAGGACAGGATCATGCTTTCCTTCATGAAAGACGGACAAACTATACCTGCGGTTGCCGCGACTGAACAGAACAGCCAGAACGGCCAGGAACCGTCGCTGACCCGGCAGGAGGATTATCTGACGGTTTCCGGTCACGGGAAGAAGCTCAAACAAAGTACCATGCTGCTGATTGCGCTGTTCGTCATCGGCGGAATCGGTGTGTTTTTGATGGTCAAGAAGGCCACGCCCGCGCAAGCCAGCGCCGCCGGTGTAAAAGATGAAACCAAGGAAATCGAATCCGCCATTGCCCAGCTTAACGGGATGCAGACGGAAATGAATTCGAAAATGAAGAGCGTTACCGGCCGGCTGAATCATCTGAAAGATGTCGGTCAGATTGATGTCTCGGAATTGAAGAAAAATCCCTTCATGCGTGACGAATCGTCCAGCCAGTACGATATGAACAATCCGGCACAGCTTCAGCTCCTGCAGGAGCAGGCTCGCCGTCAGGCGGGGGGCCTTACGCTGTGGAGCATCACGGCTTCCCCCAAAGGGCTGTGCTGTATGATTAATGACACCGTTGTCTATGAAGGCGATAAAATCGGTGATTTTACCGTCAAGCAGATCAATAAGGAATCCGTCATTGTCGATCGTGATGGCGTCAGCGTTGAATTAAAGATGAACTAATGCGAAAATTATTCGGAAAAAAACAGGAGCGGCGCGTCGAAGAGTATGCGGCCGTTGTGGATCTGCAGGCCGGCCAAACGGAACTGGCGCCGGGTCTGCGAACACTCTACTCGCCGACGGCAACGGTCAAAACCCATGTTCGCGATATGGCCGACGTGCTGTGCGAGGATCAGATCCTGACTGCCGAGCAGCTGGAATCGCTTCGCAGTGAACAGCAGCGCGGTACGGTGGATCTGGAAAAATATCTCCAGAAAATCGGCATCAGCGTGGAGGATGTCCTCAAGGCCAAAGCCCGGCTTTATGGGTTTGAATATCGTAAAATTACCCCCGCCGATATTGACAAAGAGGTCTTTAATAAGCTGGAGCTGAGCTACATTCGAACCAACCTGCTGATTCCCATTTCCATTCATGATGGGGTGATGATGGTTGGAGCCAGCGATCCTTCCAATGTCTTCGGGATCGATGATGTCAAGCGGCATGTCGGAATGCCGGTTGATGTTGTGGTTTGTGCCGAGGAGGATATTCGGGCGATCTGCGACGAATTCGATGAAAGCAAGCTCAATTACAATGTCAATGAGCTGATGGGGGATATGGGTGAGATCGAGGTGGTCGAAGATTCGGGTGAGGGTTCGGCCGAAGATCTCGAAAAAAGCGCCGGTGAGTCGCCGGTGATTAAATTTGTCAATTATCTGCTGACCAATGCGTTGCATGAAGGCGCCAGCGATATTCATATTGAACCGAAGGAAAAATACACCAAGATACGTTTCCGTATCGACGGCGTGCTGTTTGATTCGACCCAGGCTCCGGCCAAGATGCATCCTGCGATTGTCTCGCGTCTGAAGATTATGGCCAAGCTGGATATTTCCGAACGTCGCGTTCCTCAGGACGGCAAGATTGCCGTGATGATGGGCGGCCGCAAGGTCGATTTGCGCGTCTCGGTATTGCCCTGCAGTCATGGCGAAAAAGTGGTGATTCGTCTTTTGGACAGCAAGAGTATTATGCTGGGTCTGGATAAAAGCGGGATGGAACCTCGGGTTTTGGATGCATTCCTTGAGCAAATCAATCTGCCGCACGGGATTTTGCTGGTTACCGGGCCGACCGGGTCAGGAAAAAGTACGACCTTGTATTCTGCCCTGGCACAGATTGACAGCTCGACGATGAATGTCTCGACGGTCGAAGATCCCGTCGAATACAACCTGGAATATACCAATCAGGTGCAGGTCAATGAAAAAACGGGAATGACGTTCTCGGCGGCGCTTCGCAGCCTGCTGCGTCAGGACCCGGATATCATTATGATCGGTGAAATCCGCGACGGCGAAACGGCGCGTATCGCGGTTCAGGCGGCCCTGACAGGCCATTTGGTACTTTCGACGCTGCATACCAATGATGCGCCAAGCAGCGTGTCGCGTCTGGTCAATATCGGCATTGAACCGTATTTGATCGCCGCCTCCCTGAATGGCGTTTTGGCCCAGCGTCTGATACGCCGCATCTGCAGCAATTGCAAGGAACCTATGACCGCGCCGGATAATCTGCGTAAATACCTTGACCGTGCCGGCATTGGGCCTTCGGAGCTGTTTCAAGGGAAAGGCTGCGACCAGTGCCGCAACAGCGGTTATGCCGGCCGGGCCGGTATCTTTGAATTGCTGGTTGTCGACGACAAATTCCGCGAAATGATTAATATTGACGCCTCTGTCACCAGTATGCGCAAGGCGTTTCAGGCGTCCGGCTGGCCCTGTCTGTTTGAAGACGGGCTGCAGAAAGTCAAAAAAGGCATCACGACTATCGATGAAGTGCTGCGAGCGACCGAAGTATCCGGTGAGCTGGGCGATGATATTGTGAAAAGTTAAACGTTATTAATGGGCAGGAACCAAGTATGATAAATGTTAAAGAAATGTTAGCTGTGGCGATTCGCAAGGGAGCATCGGATATTCATATCAATACCGAGATGCCTCCGATTATGCGCATTAATACCGAGCTGGTAGTGATGGATCTGCCGGAAGTCAGTCAGGAAATCGCTCAGAATATGGTTCTTCAGATGGTGGGCCAGGAAAAGTTTCTCGTGTTCGAGAAGAATCGTGACTTGGATTTTTCGACCACGATTGACGACGGCAGCCGTTTCCGCGTTAATGCTCACTGGCAGAAGGAAACCATCGCGATTGCTTTCCGTGCCATTTCGAACAAAATACCCAATCTGGACAATCTGCATCTGCCGCCGATAGTCAAGGAATTGACAGAACTGCCTCGCGGTCTGATTCTGGTAACGGGGCATACGGGGTCGGGTAAAAGTACTTCTCTGGCGGCGATGATTAATGTCATTAACCATAAATACCGCAAACGCATTATCACGATGGAAGACCCCATCGAATATATGCTTGAGAATAAATCCTGTATGATTGAACAGCGTGAAATCGGATCGGACTGTCCGACTTTTGCATCGGGTTTGAAGCATGCCTTGCGTCAGGACCCGGATGTGATTCTGGTCGGCGAAATGCGCGACCTGGAAACCACCAGTTCAACGATTACCGCCGCTGAAACGGGGCACCTGGTGCTTTCGACGCTGCACACGATCAACGCTTCACAGACGGTCGAGCGTATTATCGACATCTATCCGGCCAGCCAGCAGAACCAGATTCGGGCGATGCTGTCCAATACGCTTCAGGCGGTTGTTTCCCAGACTCTGTTTAAACGGATAGACAAGCCCGGCATGGTGCCGTGCGTGGAGATTATGCTGTGCACCTCGGCGGTCCGAAACTGTATTCGTGAAAACCGTATTTACGAAATCCCGAATATCATTGAAACGTCCCGCCGTGTCGGGATGCAAACGATGGATTACAGTATTCAGCAGATGTATCTGGCCGGTTTTATTGAACGCGATGAAGCGATCCTGCGGTCCAGCAACCCCGGCAAGATGGAACGTTTGCTGCCGGCTAAACCCGGACAGCCCGCTTCAGGTGTGATGGCGGCGGCCACCGCGGAATAATTTAGGAGAATTAAAATGGCAGTTAAAATGCAACCGATGAATAAACCCGCTGCGGCTTCAACCAGTACTATGGCTGCTGTGCAGAGTTCTGCAGCCGGTTTTCGTATTGAGTTTGGCCCCAGCAAGAAAGATATTCTGAATTTTACCAATCAGCTTGCGGTTATGATACGAGCCGGTATCAGCCTTCAGGAGGCGCTGGAGTCGATTGGATCACAGGTTAAAAATCTGAAATTCCGTGCCATCGTGCTTGATTTGAAAAACCGCATTGAGGCGGGCGAAAGCTTCTCTCAGGCATTGGCACAGCACCCCGATGTATTTACCAACCTGTATATCAATATGGTTGCGGCCGCGGAAATATCCGGTTCGTTAAGCTCTATGCTTCAGCAGCTGGTGGGGTATCTGGATCAGGAAGCCGAGACGCGCAGCCAGGTCATCAGCGCGATGGTGTATCCCATCATCATTGGCGTTATGGCGGTAACGTGCGTTACGTTTTTGCTGACATTCGTACTGCCCCGTTTTTTGGTGGTGTTTGCCGGCAAAGAGCATCTGCTGCCGACGCCTACCAAGCTGATTATGGCCGCCAGCGGCGGTTTACGTCATTACTGGTTCATTATTTTTCCTGCGATCGGCGCAGCGGTTATGGGATTCTGGTATTTCACGTCCAAAACGGCCATCGGCAAGCAGTGGTGGGATCGCATCAAGCTGCATATTCCATTGCTGAAAGGTCTGTGCCGCAGTCTGTACATCACACGCAGTATGCATACGATGGGTGTGTTGACCAACGCGGGCGTGCCCATTCTGGATACGATTTCGATTACGGCTCAGATTACCGGCAATTTTCTGTACGAGTCGATGTGGAAAAGCGTCCATGAGTCCGTTCGTCAGGGGAAAAAGATTGCCAGCAGCCTTGCGGCCTATACCCTGATGCCAAGCAATGTTGTCCAGATGATTCAGTCCGGCGAAGAGTCCGGTACCCTCGGCGAAGTGCTTGGGGATATTTCCGAATTTTATGCGCGTGAACTGAAGACGACGATTAAGACCGTAACCAGCATGATTGAACCTATTATGATTGTGTTGATGGGTGTTCTGGTCGGCTTTATCGCGATGAGTATTATTCTTCCTATCTTCAAGATGTCCAGCGTTGTTACCGGCAAATAAAAAGAATGGGCATTAAGGAGTGATTGCAATGCGAGCGAAAAAAACGACAGCGGGTTTTACACTTTTGGAAGCCCTGATGGCGGCGATGCTGATAGGCTTGGCGATTGCCGCACTGGCCGCCTCAAGCGGGGCGTTTACACGGTATAACGCGGCCGGAGTGGACCTTAGTACCGCGGAATTTCTGATTGAAGAAATTCGCGAGCTGACTGCTCCGCTGCCGGTTGGCGATCCGACCTCTGGGACTGCAACATTTGGAGTTGAATCCGGAGAATCGCTGGCGACGTATGACGACTTGGATGATTTCCATCTTAAATCATACAGTCCGCCGATCGACGCTGGGCGAAACGCTATGTCGGAGTTCAGCGCCTACAGGCAGCAAATTCTGATACAGAATGTCACGCCTGCGGATCTGAATACAACGGCGGGCAATCACTCGACCAGCGTGTACCGCGTTACCGTGAATGTCTCAAAAAACGGCGTACCGATCAGCTCTTCCAGCTGGGTTCGGACGCGATATTGATCAATCTGTCGTAACAGATGCTGTGCAGATGGAAAGGGAGTCGATTATGAAAACGGCTCGATTTAAATACGGTTTTACATTAGTTGAAATTCTGATGTCGCTGGTAATCCTGGCGATGCTGATGACTGCGGTGGCGGTGGCTTTCGATGCGTCGGTCGTCAATTTTCAGGCCAATGAAGGTATCTCGAAGACGATGAATACCGCTCGAGCGGCCCTGTTGCGGATGACAACCGAACTGCGCAGTGCCCAGGGCGTGGCGGTGATCGGCGCCGGC
>JBHJNC010000258.1:0-3902 GCA_048497675.1 Gimesia maris | reverse complement strand
GCCTTCTTCTGTTGCAAAGTTGAAGTCTACTCCTTTTATCGTCGCGTCAGTCAGATTCGCATTCATCAGGTTGCAATAGTAGAACTCTGCACCCGTCAGATTCTGCCCTGAAAAGTCCCAGCCGGAAAGATCGTTATAACCAAAATTTATCCTGCTAAGATCCTTGTTTTTATAGCTGGCCGTCGAATAAAGCTGCGATGCTGTAAGGCCTTCTTCTGTTGCAAAGTTGAAGTCTACTCCTTTTATCGTCGCGTCAGTCAGATTCGTGTTCGTCAGTCTAGAACTTTCAAGACTCGCACCCGTCAGATTGGCATTCGACAGATTCGCATTCGTGAAGTTGGTACCGTAGAATTCTCCGCCAGACAGATTGGCATTGGCCAGAGTTGCATTTGTCAGGGTGGAATGAGAGAAGTCTGCACCGGTCAGATTGGCTCTTTCCAGATTGGCGCCGGTCAGAGCGGCTGAAGAAAAGAATGTATCGGTCATATTTGCTCCGCAAAAGTCGGCGTCTGTCAGCGTGGCAAAACTGAAATTTGCAAGTGTTAGATTTGCACCCGTAAATCGGGCAGAATCCAACCAGGAATCATTGAATGTGCTATTCGACAGATTCAGCCCTGCTGAAAAATCAGCATACTCAAGATTTTTGGAGGTGGTGTTCCATTCACTCAAATCCGAATCGGGTCCGGGTGTAATATTTTCCGTCCCCGGAATCGTTTCCCCCGTTTGCCAATTTTTGATATCCGCAAATAAATTGCCGGCCAGAATCCCCGCACACATTACCGCAACCGCCGCCCATCGTTTCATACCACATTCTCCTGAATCAAAGGTTTCGAATTTAATCGCTCAAAAATTTGATACGTTAGCCGTTCTGTCGCCTTGTCATGCCGCTTGCGGCTTTCCTTATTTATGACTTCTTTTTGAAATCTGTGTAAATCTGCGCAATCTGGGGTTTCTTATTCTCTGAACTAACAACTAAGAACCAAGAACTGAACTGCCGCTGTCCCTCTAACCTTTCTCCTCGAAGATACGCGATGTTATACCAACATCACATAGATAAAATCAAGCACAATTTACTGAACAATATCAAAATTCTGCTAAAACCACCCCTTTTTTCGCTTCTCCCTCTCAAATGTCTAATTCTATTAATACTTTATCGTAAACCTCCACCCCTGCCGTACATCCCCAATAACGAGGTATCTATTCCTCATCAATATATTTTTTATTTTTGATTTGTATTTTTCCTCGTTGATTTTTAATCTTTGATTTTAGAGCCATAAAGTCTTTTATGTGGAAATGACAACGGAGCTGAATAAGGACTAAACCGATGAAACCTATCTATATCAGTGCGACGTTACAGGATTGCGGCAAGACCTCGGTGACCCTCGGGTTAATGCAGCTGCTGCACGACCGGGGTTTTGATCCGGGCTACTGCAAGCCGGTCGGCCAGCATTATGTCCGATATCAGGATAAAAACATCGACAAAGACAGCGTTCTGATGCATCAGGTCTTTAACCTCAAAGACGAGCCGCACCTGCTAAGTCCGATTGCCATTGAGCGGGACTTTACCCGCAACTTCATCAATCACCCCAATGCCGAACCGCTTGAAAAAGAAATCCTGCGCTGCCGCGATGAATTGTTCAAGTCGCACAAAATTGTCCTCTTCGAGGGGACCGGTCATGCGGGTGTCGGAAGCTGTTTTGGCCTGTCCAATGCCCGCGTTGCTGAACTGCTCAAGGCCCGCGTGGTGATCGTTACCGCAGGCGGCATCGGAAAACCGATGGACGAAGTCGCCTTGAGCTTATCGCTGTTCAGGCAGCATAACGTGGACGTGATGGGCGTGATACTCAACAAGGTCCTCCCGCAGAAATTCGATATGGTCAAGGAAATGGTCACCAAGGGCATGAAACTGTTTGGCACCCGGCTGCTCGGAGCGATTCCGTATGAGCATATCCTGTCGAACTTTACGGTAGGTCAATTGGCCGAAGAATTCGATTACAACGTCCTCTGCGGACACGAAAGTCTTTCCAACACCATCGACCATACGGTTGTAGCGGCGATGGAACCCCAGAACGTCGTTCGGCACATCAAGGAAAACACCCTGGTCATTATGCCCGGCGACCGTATCGATAATATGCTGATTTCGATCCTGATCCTGTCACGGCAGGTGCCTCCCGGGGGCGGGCTTATCTTGACCGGCGGTTTTGAGCCGCATCCGACCATCGAGCCGCTGCTTAAATCCAGCAACATCCCCGTGCTGACCAGCTCCGACGACACCTTTACTGTCAGTGCGCGAATGAAAGATCTGGGCTTTAAAATTCAGGTCTATGATACCGACAAAATCGCTCGCCTTCACCAGCTTGTCTCGGAATATGTCGATTGTGATGCGCTGATTAAAACCCTGACCGAATAGTCCGTCAAAGCAAAGGCACAAACATTCCTACGTGAGAATGTTCTCACAAAAGCGGCTATTTTGTTTTCTCGGACTTTGGAGGGGCGAACTTCCGCAGGGCAATCTTGTAAATCAGCCTGATCGCCATAATCAGCGCAACCAGCTGAACAATCCGCCAGACGATAATCCAGGTCGTCTTGGAGACCATATCGGACTTGGCAAGCTGATTCAGTTCGGCCGCAGCCACACGGAGTTCCGCCGCAGCCGCCGCAGCCTTATCGATAGTAACCTGAATGTCCTGGATACTGGTCGGCTTTGCGGATGGGTCTTTGGGTTCTGATTTGAGCTGGCCGTATTCTTTGAATACCCCTGCGGTGGCGTCTGCTGCCTTTTCCCAGGCCTGGGCCGTTCCGACGATGGACTTGGCCGCGGTATCAAGCGAAACGGACACATCCTCTATTTTATCGAGGGTTGTCCGCAGGTTGGCCTGTTTGCTGTCGATATCCTCGACCAGCGTTTTCAGCTCACCCGGCAGCGTGTCGGCAGCCTCGGCAAGGCGGGCGCTGCTTTCCGAGATTTTCTGAGTGCTGGTTACCAGCGAGGAAATCGTATCGCTTTCTTCCAATTCATAATACAGCAGCAGCAATTGCCAGCGGGTTAATTCCGGCATATCGGCAACGACATCCGAAAACCGCCCGGCCGTATCCGTGAAGCGATTGACGGCTGTAGCGGTGCGATCCACCCCCTGGATGGCCGTGAACGGCGCCATAGGAATGCTGATGATGGCATTGAGGGCCTGAAAGCTTTCGCCTTTTTGTTCGGTTGGAAAAACAATGATATTGGAATAATTGCTCTGGATGGGATTCTGTGCGGCAAATTCCCTGATTTTTTGTTCGGTGGTACGGTATTGCTCATCGGTCAGAAATAGCTTTCCAGTCTCGGCGATTTTAGACTCGATCTTGGTTATAGCATCTACCATAATGCCCTGGTTTTCTTTATAGAGGTTTGCTCCGTGACCTTCCTGGATGAACATACGCATTCGAACACAATATGCCCACGTGTTGATAAACGCCACAACCGCATCATCATGTTCGAGCATCGCGTTAAGGCCCTGTAAGGCTTTGATGCGGAACTGAAGGGAAATCATCGAGGCATGCTTGGTGGCAGCCATCTGGTCGACTTGATTGATTGCCGAGCCCAGGGTTGTCTTTGCATAATCGGTGAAACTATCCAACTGATCACGCAAGTCCTGCTTGGATATTTGTTTTGTAGCGAGTGATTGCCGGGGGGCGCAGCCGACGATTGCCGAAAGCGATATGATTATCAGCAGGACCAGGCTGATCCAAGCCGGGTGTGAGGCGTTATTGTATTTTGTCATCGGAAAAACTCCTGATTGCCGCGGTTATTTTACTTCTGTTTGCTGTATGCAACATACCACAGACGGGCTTATTTTCCAGATAAAAAGTGACTGGAATTTACAAAAAATCTGAAAAATTCTATTGATTTTGCCATC
>JBHJNC010000257.1:0-6395 GCA_048497675.1 Gimesia maris | reverse complement strand
GACGACCTTTCCGATTGAGGTTAGGGCAAAAAATAGCCAGCTTGACGGCCAGATGGTCCGAATCGTCGCCTGCAGGGATCTTACGTTCGAAAAAAAGAACCAGGAACAACTGCTCCTGCGTCAGCGGCTGCTTGAGGCGATTATTGAATCTTCTTCAGACTGCATTGTCGTTCTGGATAGAAACTTGAATTATCTCTACGCCAATCAGGCAGACCTTAACTATCTCAAGACTACCCGCGATAAAGTCATAGGCAAGAATATAGCCGAAGTTCTCGGCCATCTGCCGGAGTATATGCATTTATGGAAAAGCCGACTGAAGCAGTTATTTCAGACCGGTAAAATGACACACTTTTCAGATGCTAATACGATGGGCGAAAGATATGTCTATAGCGAGTCGATTCTGTCGCCTATTCAGCTACAATCCGGTGAGATTTTTGCGGCAAGCATCGTTTATCGGGATGTGACTGAACGAAAAAAAGCGGCCATTGAACTGCAAATCAGTGAAGAGCGTTTCAAGCGGTTATCCGAGACTTCGTTTGAGGGGATTATCATTCATCAGCGGGGAAAGATTCTGGATGCCAACCAGAAAGCCCTTGATCTTTTTGGATATACCTTGGAAGAGATACGCCGAATTGAGGGCTGCAGTCTGTTTGCACCGGAGTCTCGTGAAGTTGTGAAAAATCATGCCGCTTCCGGGTATCATGGAATTTACGAGGTAAAAAGCCTGAAAAAAGACGGGACTATATTTCCTGTCGAAATTCAGGCCAGGGATAGCCAGATCGAAGGCGCGTCGGTTCGGATTGTTGCGATCAAGGATCTTACGCCCCAGAAAAATATCGAACAGCAGCTGATTGAAAGCGAAAAGAAATACCGGGAATTATATGACCGCGCCTGGATTCCTCTGTATCGAACGCGCATCAGCGACGGCAAGCTGCTGGAGTGCAATCAGGCTCTGGCGCATTTGTATGGGTACAACAGCGCGAAGGATTGCCTGCGAAATCATTATTCTGTGGAGCATTACGTCAATCCGGCCCAGCGTGCTGAGCTGCTGAAAAGATTGCATGAGCAAAAAACGGTTAGTAATTATGAAATTGAATTTAGACGGCTTAATGGGACAACAGGGTGGATCGAGGCAACGGCGACCATTTACCCGGAGCAGGGGTATATTGAGGGCGCCCAGATTGATATCACCGTAGCCAAAGTCCTCAGCGGGGCCGAGAAGAATATCGTCAAGTATATGATGCAGGGACTGAGCAATAAACAGATCGCCCAAAAGCTGGGGCGGTCTGTGCGGACGATTGAAGACCACCGGGCGAATATTATGCATAAATTGGGCATTGACAACCTGATTGAGCTGACCAAGATAGCCCAGTTTTTGCTTTTTGAATAACGGACCCTTTCGGAGCGGAGTTTTTCAAGGTTCGAATTCATCATCCTTCAAATGAAGTGTCTGTAGAAGGAAAGAGACCGCTGAAAAAGCGGTCTCTTTTTGTTTAGGAAGCAGGCCTTTTTATTTCTTTGCGGCCAGATAGTCATTCATTGCGGCTGCGGCGATGCGGCCCTGGCCCATGGCCAGGATGACGGTTGCGGCACCGAGGACGATGTCGCCGCCGGCGTAGACGCCTTCGAGGCTGGTTTTACAATTTTCATCGACGACGATATTGCCCCACTTGTTGAATTGCAGTCCGGGCGTGGTCTGCTGCAGCAGCGGATTGGCTCCGTTGCCGATAGCGACAATGACGGTGTCCACATCGAGCGTAAATTCGCTGCCGGGGATTTCCACAGGCTTGCGCCGGCCGGAATCATCGGGTTCGCCGAGTTCGTACCGCAGGTTTTCGATGCCGATGACGTTGCCTTTGTCGTCGCCGAGGATGCGTTTGGGATTCTGCAGGGTGCAGAAAATCACGCCTTCTTCCTTGGCGTGGTGGACTTCTTCGACGCGGGCGGGCATTTCGACCTCGCTGCGGCGGTAAATCAGATAGACCTTTTCGGCCCCCAGACGCACGGCCACGCGGGCGGCGTCCATCGCGACGTTGCCGCCGCCGAGAACGGCGACGTTCTTGCTGACGGCAATCGGGGTATCGGCGCCTTTGCCGAAGTTGTACGCCTTCATCAGGTTGGCGCGGGTCAGGTATTCGTTTGCGCTATAGACTCCGACGAGGTGTTCGCCGGGGATGTTCATAAATTTGGGCAGGCCGGCGCCGACGCCGATATAGACCGCGTCGAAGCCGTCTTCTTTCATCAGCTGCTCGATGGTGCGGGTTCTGCCGACGATGAAGTTGCAGACGATTTTCACGCCCATCTTTTCGAGTACGTCGATTTCCTGCTGGACGATGGTCTTGGGCAGACGGAATTCCGGGATGCCGTAGACCATTACGCCGCCGGGTTTGTGGAACGCTTCGAAGACCGTAACGTCGTGGCCGGCGCGGCGGGCGTCGGCTGCGGCAACGATGCCGCCAGGGCCGGAGCCGATGATGGCGACTTTCTTGCCGGTTGCGGGGGCGACTGCGGGAATGCCGCCGCTTTTGTCAATGTCGGCGACGAACCGTTCGAGTCTGCCGATGGAAACGCTTTTGGAGACGTCTTTGAATTTCTTGCCGACGGTGCAGGGTTCCTGGCACTGGACTTCCTGCGGGCAGACACGGCCGCAGACGGCGGGCAGCAGCGAGCTTTGTTTGATCATGGACAGGGCTTTTTCAAACTCGCCGTCGGCGATGGCTCCGACAAAACCGCGAATGTCAATCCGAACCGGACAGCCATTGACACAAGGGGCGTTTGCACATTGCAGACACCGCAGCGCTTCGAGCTGTGCCATTTCGGCGGTGTAGCCGAGCGCTACTTCTTTGACATTGCCGCGGCGGGCATGTTCATCCTGTGCGGGCATATCCTGGGAGGGAATGGCGTAACGGTCTTTGGCCTTCAGTTCGCCTTTGGCTTTCCTGTCGAGCATTTCGTTGAGCAGTTGTTTGTTGTCCACGTTTGTCCTTATTTGTCAAAAGTTCGTAGTTCTTAGTCCAGAGTTCATAGTCAATACAAGAAACCACAGATTTCACAGATCAAAAAAGTTTAAGGTTTACAGTAGATAAAAAAACTCTGTGTACTTTCATAGTGTATTCTTGAGTTCCTGGGTTCTTTTTAATCTGGCTTCAGACTTCTGAATTCTGTCTTCTGTCTTTATTTCAGTCCGATTTTGCACTGGTGCTGCTGGTATTGTTCCAGGGCTTTCTTTTCGAGGTCTTTGTAGGCACCCATACGCTTGGTCATCAGATCGAAGTTGACTAAGTGGCCGTCAAATTCGGGACCGTCGACGCAGACGAATTTGGTCTTGCCGCCGACCTCGACACGGCAGCCGCCGCACATACCCGTGCCGTCAACCATAATCGTATTGAGCGAGACCTGGGTTGGGACGCTGTATTTTTTGGTTACTTCGCAGCAGAACTTCATCATGATGGCAGGCCCGATAGCGACCGCCATATTGGGTTTGGGGTCGCGCTGGCAGACTTCTTCCAGCGGCTGGGTTACCAGGGCCTTGCGGCCGTATGAGCCGTCGTCGGTTACGACAAACAGTTCGTCGCTGATGGCTTTAAAGTTGTCTTCGAGAATCAGCAGCTCTTTGTTGCGGGCGCCGATGATGCTGATGACTTTGTTGCCGGCTTGTTTCAGGGCGGTTGCAATCGGCAGCAGAGGGGCGTTGCCAATGCCGCCGCCGACACAGACGACGGTGCCGAATTTCTCGATATGGGTGGGCTGGCCCAGCGGACCGGCGACATAGCCGAGCGACTGGCCGACTTGCAGATCTGCCATTTGGGCGGTGGCCTTGCCGACTCGCTGGAAAATCAGGCGAATGGTGCCTTTGCCATTATCTGCACCGGCGATGGTCAGTGGGATACGCTCCCCGGCGTCCAGATTGGGCGAGACAATGACAAATTGCCCAGCCTTCCGCGCCCGGGCAACCAGCGGGGCTTCCACATCCATCAAGAACACATTTTCCGACAATTGCTGTTTATTTGTAATTTTATACACGGCTCATCCTTTTTGCTTATGACACTATCCAAAAGTCCCACATTATAATAAAAACGGTACTGAATTCCAATATTTTAGCCCCAGTTTTGAATTTTGTCCCCAAATCGGCGAAAGTGACGGGATACGGCGCGTAATACCGTTGCGGATGTTCTGCAGAATTGATATATTTACGCTCTATGGTCTGTAGTATCGAAAAAACGATAGAGATTTACAACAATAGCGACAGGGGTTCTAACTTATAACCGGATAGCAGTGGATTGAAATATCGGCTTGTTTTCAACCCATAGAACGAAAGAATGCAGTCATGATTACAGGAATGACGAGTTGTGAAATAGTTAAACGATGTATTGAGTTTAAGGCGCCCCCCCGAATAGCGATGCTTTTTGCTACGGATCCCATTCAGGGCAAAACCTGGGATTTTACTGATTTTGCCTGGGGCGGCTATGTTGCGGATGTGGACTTTAGACCATCCAGGAAAGGACAAAATGAATGGGGTGTTATATACGAAACTCTCAATGCAGCCAGTTTTGGTCAGCCCAAATCACATCCTCTGGCAGAGGGTTGGCATAAACTTGAAGCATATCAGTTTCCGGATTTTGATAAGCCTTCCCGATATTGTCTTTCGCCTGATTTGATAAAACAGCAGTACAACAAGTATGTTTATGGTCCTATACAGCCATTGATGATGACTGTGATGGAGCTTCGAGGTATGGAAAATTGGCTGATGGATCATATTGCATCACAATCAGAACTCGCGTATTTGCTTGACAGGCTGGTTGACATCAACCTGAAAATTATTGACCACTATGCCAAAGCCGGTGTTAACGGTGTTATTGTTTGGGATGATATGGGTGTAAATGACAGGGCTTTTGTGACTGTTTCGTCCTTTAAACAGTTTTACTATCCACGATATAAAAAAGTGATAGATGCATTGCATGAACACAATATGCATTTTATTCATCATTGCTGCGGCTGGGTCAGAGAATATATGGATTTATTTGTTGAAGGCGGATGGGATGTCCTGCAGATAGACCAGCCTAATTTAATGGGTATTGACTGGTTGTCTGATAACTATGGGGGCAAATTGTGTTTTTGGAATCCGGTGGATATTCAGACAACGATAGGCAAAAATGATTTGTCGGCTATTGACGAAGAAGCCTGTCATCAGGTATGGGCATTTGGCAGATATAATGGCGGCTTTATGGTCAAAGCGTATCAGCAGCCTGAAGCCCTTGGGGTTACAATAGAAGCCATTGAGGCACAATATAACGCTTTTCATAAATATTCGACGTATCCTTTGTCGCCTTATAAAAAGCGTTCAATTTGAAAGTGTCGGGATGAATCGGATTGAATTATTAGCCCCAGCCAAGGATGCCGAAGTTGCGATAGCCGCCATTGACTGCGGTGCGGATGCGGGCGGGTGGCCTCTACAAAGAATAGTCAGCTCCCAATTGCATCGGGTGGCACCCTCAATTGCAACTTGTGGGTGTATAAACCAGAAAAATTCCACCACTGAACCCTAAAAACTTAAGACTACAAAACAGGTTCCGTCCACGCGGAATAATTTTGATTTTTACATTGTCATTTTGCTTTTGAATTCGTTTAGAGCTTGCTACGTTGCGGCTTTAGCGAAAATGGCGTGAACCCTCTATTTGCACCGCCCATGAATATAATTAAAGACAAACCCTTCTTGTTTTATTAAGTATTTATATAGTTTTTTAACGGCGTAACGGTCACTGGTGTTTATTATCTTTTTTGCTTGCAATGTGTTATGAGACGATGCAAAATAAGAGCGTTATAGCGTAGTTATTTTGAAAAAATACTTAACTTTCTATAATTGAACGGGTTACACATGGAAAAAGAGGTCCTTGCCGCCATATTAGTGCCTTATAATCCCTGGTGGCACAAAGACACCAACTGGCGTTCGGAATTGCCGAAGTACCGGCGACCGATTGTTAATCAGGTTTTGAGCGATTTGTCCGAGATCAGCCAGGCTGTATCGATTACTGGGCCGCGTCGTGTCGGCAAAAGTACCGCCGTCAAACATGTGATTGAAACGCTGCTGGATCAGCAGGAGGTCTCCGCACAAAATATTCTGTATTTCTCTTTTGATGACCCGGAGGTCGCGGCCTCGGAAAAGCTGCAGCACGAAATTTTTGACCGTTTGATGGATCGGGTTGTCAAAGGCGGGCCGACATTTTACTTTTTCCTCGACGAGATCCAGCGGCTCCCGCGGTGGGAGTTGTTTATTAAAAAATATTATGATTTGAAATACCCTGTGCGTTTTGTCATTTCAGGTTCAGCCTCATCACCGATATTTCGAAGCAGCCAGGAAAGTCTGCTGGGGCGGGTTAAGGATCGACATCTGCTGC
>JBHJNC010000256.1:0-6701 GCA_048497675.1 Gimesia maris | reverse complement strand
GATGTCGGATTAGGCTAATTCGCTTAGCATCCCGCAGCGATGGCTTTATCCGCAATATCTTTGCGATAATACGCGCCTTCGAAGGATATCAGCTTGACCGCTTCATAGGCCTTTGCTTTGGCATCTGCAATCGTATTGCCCATAGCAGTAATACCCAGAACACGGCCGCCGGCAGTAACAATTTTTCCGTCTTTTTCCGCCGTTCCCGCGTGGAAGACCATCACGTCTTTGAGCTTGGCCGCTTCCTCGAGGCCGGAAATAACTTTGCCTTTTTCATAATCGCCGGGATATCCGCCGGAAGACATCACTACGCAGATCGCGGGACGTGCATCCCATTGCAGGGTAATATCGCCCAGGGTGCCCTTACAGACCGCCACCAGGACGGTAAGCAGGTCGCTCTTAAGCCGCATGAGAATCGGCTGCGTTTCCGGGTCGCCAAATCGGGCGTTGAATTCCAGCACACGGGGGCCGCCCTGGGTGAGCATCATTCCAGCATACAAGACCCCTTTGTAGGGCGTTTCATTGCGATTCATACCATCGACCGTCGGTACCAATACCTCACGGACAATTTGATTCATCAGCTTGTCGGTAACCACCGGGGCCGGACTATATGCCCCCATACCGCCGGTGTTGTCGCCGGTATCGCCATCACCGATGGGCTTGTGATCCTGTGCCGATTCCATCACATAAATACTGCGTCCATCAACAAAGGCCAAAATCGATGCTTCCTGACCGAGCAATTTATCCTCGACAACCACGGTTTTGCCGGCATCTCCAAACATATTGCCGACCATAATTCGCTCTGCGGCCAAAATCGCCTGAGCAGGATCATCACAGACAAAAACACCTTTGCCCTTGGCAAGGCCTGCGGCTTTGACCACGACAGGTTCATCCCTGGTCGCTATGTAGGCCTTGGCGTCTTCAAAGTTATCAAATGTCCGGCCTTCAGCTGTGGGAATGCTGTTGGCACGCATCACCTGCTTGGCAAAAGCCTTGTCGGCTTCAAGCTGAGCAGCGGCTTTCGATGGACCGAACGCCATAATTCCGGCTTTTTCCATGGCATCAACGATGCCGGCTGAAAGCGGATCTTCGGGTCCAATTACGGCCAGGTCGATCTTTTTGCTCTTAGCAAATTCGACCAGCCCCGGAATATCATTGTCGGCGATTGAAACATTCTCACCATATTGCTTTGTTCCGGGGTTGCCCGGAGCAATATAAAGCTTCTGGAGCTTTTTGGATTGTGATAGTTTCCATGCAATCGCGTGTTCGCGTCCGCCTGAACCGACTAATAATACTTTCATTATTTACCTCTACAAGTTAAGCCAGGTCCACTGACTGTTGAATTACAGTTTTTGTTCAATCAGATTTGTTTCCATCATTGCCTTATTGTTGATTCGGAACGTCTTTACTTCAAATGCCCCGAACTGCACTTTACGGCGCACACCCAAAACCGGCGCAACAAACTGAGCCGACTGTGGGTTGGCGGTAGAATTAAACAGCCGAACAATCCAGCCTGTACCATTTTCCGCCTTTTTGAACGCCGACATTTCGATGGCCTGATTATCAATGGATGCCAGAGGCTTCGGCTGCGAGCCGCCTCCATTGGGGAAAAACGACAACGCCATCGGCTTTTCATTCTTAATTAAGGCCTCATTGGAAACCTTGTTTAAACGCTGCTGAATCTTACCGGCATTAAACCAGAACGTGAACAACCGCTCACCCTGGTCAATTCGGGGTGTAAATCGATCCTGCTCGATATATGTCATATCCTCATTGGGATGGCCGCTGTATGCCGGAGAACGCAGCAGCGATAAACGCAACACATCAGCCTGCAAATCCGAACCATAAATGCCATCGTTAATACACGTCAGGCATTTATTCTCTTTCTTATTGACCGCCGCAACCCATTTTTGGGCAACAGCTTCATTCCCATCATTCGGCAGTTCCTGTGTTCCGAAAGCGGTCTGGCCCAAATATTGTTCCCCTGCATAAGTCAAAGGTACAGCCAATTTGAGCATCTGGTCTTTTTGATTCCAGAACACCCGTGTTTCCACTTCCATTTCGGTTCCGAATTTGGGCAACTTATATCTCTGGCAGATAAACGACTCTTCGAATCCGAAAACAGCCTCAACAATGGTCCGAACCTCACCATCTTCGACAATCCGTACGGAATCCAGCACCGCCTTGGTAACGCCACTGAATTTAGTTCCAGCCTGACGACTGAGCAGTTTGAAAGTCCCAACAGTTTTGCCAAAACGTGTCGCAAAAACCTCCCAGGGATCCGAGGTATCCCGCAGAACCACCGGGCAAAACGCTCCTTTTTTCACATAATTTACACCATCAACAGAATACTTGTCAACCAAACCTGTCCTGGCATTGATGACTACAGAAAGCGTACCGTTATTGAAAACAAATTTGCCGTTTTTAATTGACTTTCGAATTGTCGGCGGTTTGGGCTTATAAATGGGTGTACATTCAAATCGACTCATCTGGCCCGGGGCAAGAGATGCTTTAAATAATACACGCTTACGCCACTCGATAGCTAAATTGCTATGTTCGTGCTCGACCTGAGCCGGTACAGGTTTACCGTCGCAAGTCATTTTGATATCAAAAAAAGATCCGTCAAATACAAAGTCGGCCAGATTAAATTCACATTCAACAGTCTGATTAATTGACACCGGATGCGGATTATACACCAACACCGGAATCGTACCTTCCGGGGCCCTCTTTTGACCGGATGCCAGCGCAAAGAAAGACCTTGCTTTTAATCGAGACAGAATCTCAAAGCCATGATTCATCATCTGCAGCGCATCCTGTTCCACAGGCTGAATCGATGAGCCGGGCAGGATATCATGAAACTCGCCGTACAGCAAATCATTGACCGCCTCATTTAACTCGCTTTGGGGATAGTCCGTCAATTTATTGGCAGCTGCGGCCGAGAGCATTTTTTCAGTTAAATATAACTCATTTTCGAGTTTGCGGTGCTGCTGCTTAATCCGAATAGCGGATGTGTAGCATCCAATAGCCCAGGGGTTCAAATCATTCGCTCTACGCGAAAGTTTCATGCCTTGTTTGGCAATCTGCTCGAAATACTTTTCCGGGGTAGAATGCTGAATCGAGATATCTTTGCGATCTTTTATCATGGCGTTCACATCGACCAGATCCTTACGGCTTGGGCCGCCGCCATGATTGCCGACACCCCAGAGCACTTCCTGCACCGATTGCTGTGACTTTGCAATACGATCTTCAATCTGCTGTCTTGCCTTGCCCAAAGAGGTATTGTACCAGCCGCAAAAACGCTTGGCCACAATTTCTGAACCATCAAAACCAACCCAGATAAAAGGCTCATCTTTGATATCCATAAATTGATACGTTGGCCTGCCAAACAGGTATGACGTAAATCCGGACTTAGCCATAATTTGTACCAGTCCGCGGCTGTGACCAAAGGGGTCGAAGTTGATTGCGGTTTTGGGAGCCACTCCAAAATATTTCTTGAAGTACTGTCTTCCAGCCAGAATCTGACGGACAAATGATTCGCCGCTGGGCATATTGCAGTCCGGCTGCAGATACCAGCCCCCCATAATGTGCCAGCGTCCCTGCTTGACCAGCTTTTGAATCCGCTTGAACAAGCTTGGTTCATACTCCCGCACCCACTCATACAGTATCACTTCATTATGGTTGAAAATAAAAGCATCATCTTTTTCACATAATTCAGCCGCTGTGCGGAAGGTCGATATCGCTTCGGCGGCCCCTTCCTGCCATTGCCAAAGCCATACAGGATCAAGATGAGCATTACATATCAGGTGTACACATTTCTTGTTCGACATAATTTATTATTACTTTCATACAATATAAAGTTTAGACTATTAAAATTCTGGAATAGCATACCGATTTACTCGAGTTTGTCAATAAAATACGAAGCATTATATATATAAAATAAGATGTGTAATAATTGTTTTTTATCTGCCGATATCAACACGGTTTAAGCTAATCCGTCTCAGCCTTTTTTCTTGCCGGCTGGTCGATATTTTCCCCCGCAGGCCCAATCAAGGTGTAATTGATAATCAGAGGCTTTGAGTCAATGATATCACGTGCGACATCTGGAACCTCTTTTCCAGTTTGACTGGTATGCTTGGCTAACATCTTGACCGCGGCAGCAAGCTTCTTGTCAAGAGGCGCTATGATGGTTTGAGGGTTCTTATCTGGTCCTATCGGAAGCGTGAGCTGATAGGCATGCAGCGGCATTCGCTCCAATAAAGGGGTTTCTTCGTGCCTTCCAGAGGGACAATATCGCGTTTTGAAAGAAGATAAATATAAAGGTGATGTTTCTCCGTATAACGGATCAATCACCAGAGGGAAGCCTTTGTTGGCAAAGTGTATGCGGATTTGGTGGGTCCGGCCGGTGATTGGAGCCGCAGCTACAAGGCTGACTGGCCCCATCGGCAGCAAAAGTTTATAGAAAGTTTTAGCTTTCTTGCCTTTTCGTGGATCAATTTTGACCTTTTGCAGCCGATCATCTTTTAAAATGGGAGACGTGATAAAGCCTTCATCCCGGCCGGGATTACCCCGAACGATAGCCAGATAGACTTTTTTGACATCCCCCATCGCAAAACAGCGGCTGTAATAGCTTTGAGCTTCGACTGTTTTGGCCAAAAGTAGAACGCCTGAAGTGTCTTTATCAAGCCGATGTACCAGCCGCAGTTCACCAAGCGATTTAATTTGCTCGGACAGTAATTTGCGGACATCCGGTGCCCCGCTGCGGTCAGCGGTAACGGAGATTCCCGAAGGCTTATTGACTAAGATAATCTCTAAGTCCTCGTATAATATGGAAATATTTGTTTTAGACACGTCAACTCCTGTTTCTGATATCCGGATTATACACATAAATAAGTCAAACTCAAGGACCTTCAAAAAAAGGCTTAAGCCGACAAGAATCAGAAAAAGGTAAATAAAAAGACAAGCCGGGTTGACTTTATATGTGTAATTTCATAAAATAATAGATGTAGAATATGACGACTTTGAGGGGGCGGCGGAGAAACGATATGCGATTATTCGTAAGTCTTGGCGGAAGCTCAGTTAACGAAATACGATTCGACCGGGGGCCTATCTATGTCGGCCGACAGATAGGCAGTCAGGTTTTTTTGCCCGATCAAGCTGTTTCTCGTCAGCACGCCGTACTTTATACCACCCGTGAAGGCATCTGGATTATCGAAGATCTCGGTTCTTCCAATAAAACATATCTCAATGAAAAGGCCATTCATAAGAACGAATTAAAACATGGAGATAAAATTCGAATCGCCGACTTTACGATTCAGGTCAGTCTTGAAGAAGACGATCTTGACGTCAACAGAATGGCCCATTTGGAAGATACCGTTGTCGGCGAAACCGTTCGCAAAGAATTGCATACAGTTGAACGCAATATGGATTCTATTGACGCTCCGCCGATTAAATTCCCCGCCAAACGAATCAAGCAACTGTGCCAGGCCATGGAAAAGATCAGCTCAACAAATAACCTCAACCACCTCTATGCAGTATTGAGTGATTTATTATTATCTCAATTTCGCGCATTAAATGTCTGGATCGGACTGCGTAAAGCCCCAACCGGTCCGCTGGATGTACAAGGCGGGCGGAAAATCAATACCGAAGCCATTCAGCGAATCGATTTGGCCCTGCCGTCCAGTCTGGCGGAAGTTCAAGAAACCAAACTTCCTCAGCTCGTTCACCAGATGCCTCGGCAAATCGCCAACCGGGGCATCCGTTCGGTTCTGATTGCACCGATTCTGCATGAAGGAAGCGACCATGGTATAATCTATCTTGAGAATGCGATTGAACACAGCCATTACAGTTTATCCGATTTGGATTATCTGATTATCATCTCTGTGTTTGTTGGATGCTATATTTCCCGGCATTGCAAACACGAAACTCCTTAAAACATAAAGGGCGAGCATCAAGCCCGCCCCTGTTTTCAGGATTTCTTCTTTTTGGACTTGTCCATCCAGTCCGTAAACTGCTTAAACAAGTACTGTGAATCATGCGGCCCCGGAGCAGCTTCAGGATGATACTGTACTGAGTAGGCCATCAGCTTTTTGCAGCGAATCCCCTCAAGTGTGTTATCATTCAAGTTGATGTGGGTCAGCTCCACATTCTTATCCTTGAGCGAATCGATATCAACCGTAAATCCATGGTTCTGGCTTGTGATTTCCACGGCACCGGTCTCCAGATTCTTAACCGGATGATTACCGCCGCGGTGGCCAAATTTCAGCTTATACGTTTTGCCGCCAAGAGCCAGGCCTAATAACTGCTGGCCAAGACATATACCGAATATCGGCAGCTTTCCCAATAAATCACGAATGGCATCTACCGCATAGGTCACCGCCGCAGGGTCGCCTGGACCGTTGCTGAGAAAAACACCATCGGGTTTCTTTTTTAAGACCTCTTTGGCAGACGTATCGGCTGGAACAACCGTCACTTTGCAACCATGAGATACCAGCAGCCGCAAGATATTCGTTTTGATGCCAAAGTCATACGCAACCACATTGTATTGCTTTTTCGGCTTGCATTCTACGCTGGTGATGGCATCTACCACACCTTTGTCCCAGACATAGGATTTATCCACCGTCACGGCTTTGACAATGTCACGGCCAACCAGACCCGGATAGGCATCCAGCTTCTTTTTCAACACGCTGACATCCAACTCGCTT
>JBHJNC010000255.1:0-5351 GCA_048497675.1 Gimesia maris | reverse complement strand
ACCTTTCCTGAAAAAGGGACGGGGGAGGTTGAGGCGGGGTATCCCAGATATATTTGGAAAAGTGAAAAGGAAAAAGGTAAAGGGCAAAAGGAAGAGGATTGCGGGCGGGTGTATATTAATGAGGGGCAGTATTTTGAGGGGGTTGAGCCGGCGGTGTGGGAATTTACCATCGGCGGGTATCAGGTGTGCGAAAAGTGGCTCAAAGACCGGCGGGGACGGGCACTGTCATTTGACGATATTCAGCATTATCAAAAGATAGTGGTTGCGCTGCGGGAGACGATGCGGCTGATGAATGACGAGCGGCTGCGAATATTTGGATAAAAAGTCAGACGATTTTTAGGGAATTTTAAAATTAGACTTTGAGGCTTTCTGTGCACGCTATTAATGGGCGATGACTCTCTGGTATTCGTCTTCGAATTTGATCAGGTGCCGCATTTCTTGCATGGCCAGTTCGAAGAACAACTCGCGGAGTTCGGTTTTGCGCGACTGGATCATAAATGCCGAATAGAGCTGAAAGGCGGCCTTCTCCTTGCGTATCGCCATCTGCAGGGCTTCGGCAGAGTTGATGCGGCGTAAGGCATCGTCCCGTTCAATCTGCACAAAATCACTGTCGGAGATTTCAAACGCTGTTTCAAGTGTGGTGTAGCCTTGTTTTATCATTTCAAATTCGAGATTCCTGACGTGTTCGATTTCATTGGCCAACAACCCCTCAAAGAGCATTTTGGTGGCTTGGTCTTCCATAATACCCGCAAGATCGCGGTATAGGCGACACGAGGCATCTTCTTTCTGAATTGCGAATTCGAGGGCTTCTCGGATCGTTTTAAATTTCATACTAAGACCTTTCGAGGTGTTGGTCTATCAGATTACGGTATTCGTATCGGCTACGGTTGACTGCCGAACTCCAGATTAACATTATCTATTTTCAGGCGGGGTTGTCAATGCCTTAAGCCGCAAATTTTTGTTGAGATGAATCAGAGGAAACGCCAGTTTTAGATAAAAGAAAAAGGCGAACGGTAAGGTTCGCCTTCAGGATGTTTCAATGGATGGTGCGAAGATTAGCTGCGAATCAATTCGTTGAGCTGTGCCAGAGCGTTTCGCTGGATTTGGCGAACCCGCTCGCGGGTTAAGCCGAGTTTTTTGCCGATTTGCTTGAGCGTCAGCGACTCACAGCCGCCCAGGCCGAACCGCAGGCGAAGTACTTCGGCTTCACGGGGGTCAATTTTATCGAGCAAATCGACAGCCTTGGCGAGTTCTTCATCCGAACCGAGTTCATCTTCCGGCTGATTGCTCCGGCCGTCTTCGATGGATTCATCCAGTCCGGCGTTATCTTCGGTGGAATCCCGCTGGAAGCCCTGATCGACGACAGTAACGATTTCACGAATGGCGCGTGCTTTGCGGACGGGGACCTTCATCGCTGCGGCCATATCTTCGAGACTGACCGAGCAGCCTTTTTTGGATTCCAGCTCTGCATAGGTATGCCGCCATTGGTTGATTAACTCGACCATATAGGTCGGGATATGGATCGGTTGGGAATTATTCAGAATAGCCCGTTTGATGGACTGCTTAATCCACCATGCCGAATAGGTGCTGAAACGCACGCCATGGTCGGTATCGAACGTGTCCACCGCCCGAAGCAGACCTAAATTGCCTTCTTCGATCAGATCGCCGAGAGACAGTCCCCGGCCGGAAAATTTTTTGGCGATATTAACGACTAATCTCAAATTGCTGCGGACGAGTCTGTCGCGGGCCTCGGGGTCCGCCTGTTCCTGAACTTTCTTTGCAAGTTCTTTTTCTTCGTCCCAGGTCAGCAGGGGAGATTCGTCAATTTCTTTGAGATACTCTTTAATGGTTATATCGAAAGCCATCGTTCACGGTTCCTTGGTAGTATCGCCGAAAACGGCCGTTTGAGCTGTTTGCGGCTAAGCCAATAAAAAAGACCACAGGTTCAGGGTATCTACCCTTTTTCCTGTGGTCTTTATCGGCCAAAATTGACCGTCGATTAACCAGATCCGTGAAAAGACGGATTTAAGTGTAACTCCTTGTAATTAAAGGAGTTTTACATCGGCATCAGGGGGCCATCCAAGCCGCCGCGACGCTGTTGAGTCGGAGGCGTTGGGGTATCCGGCATATCGATGGCCGGAATGTCTTTGGCCTGGTCTTCGGCTGCCCACTGGACGCGACGGAGGCTTAAGCCGATTTTGCGAGCATCGGTATCAACGCGCAGAATCTTAACCTCGACATCATCGCCGATTTTGACGATATCCTGCGGAGATTCGACTTTCTGGTCGGACAGCTCGGAAATGTGCAGCAGGCCTTCCAGGTCGTCTTCCAATTCAACAAACACGCCGAAGTTGGTCAGCTTGGTGATCTTGCCGCGAACGATCTGGCCGGGGATGTATTTTTCCGGAATCGCGCGGAACCAGGGATCTTCGGTGAGCTGACGAATACCGAGTGAGATACGGTGCTTGTCTTCATCGACTTCCAGCACGACGCAGCGAACTTCCTGGCCTTTCTGGAGACATTCGCCGGGGTGATTGAACTTCTTGGTCCAGCTCAGGTCGGAGATGTGAATCAGACCGTCGATACCCGGTTCGATTTCAACAAATGCGCCGTAGTTGGTCAGGCTGGTTACTTTGGCATTGACCATCGTGCCAACCGGATACTTCTGGCCGGCGATTGTCCACGGGTTGGCTTCAAGCTGCTTGAGGCCCAGCGAGATTTCCTGTTTGTCTTTGTTGACATCCAGCACGACCACGTCGATTTCCTGGCCGACGGATAAGAGGTCGGACGGATGAGCGACGCGTTTGGTCCAGCTCATTTCGCTGATGTGAATCAGGCCTTCGATTCCTTCGTCCAGACGAATGAAAGCGCCATAATTCATAATGTTGACGACGGCGCCTTTTACGCGGCTGCCGACGGGGAAGCGGGCTTCGACATTCGCCCAGGGGCTGGGCTGTTTCTGTTTGAGACCGAGCGAGATTTTCTCGGTGTTGCGGTCCACGCCGATAACCATACATTCGATTTCCTGATCGAGCTGTACGACTTCGGACGGATGAGCAACGCGGCCCCAGCTGAGGTCGGAAATATGCAGCAGGCCGTCTAAGCCGCCCAAGTCGACAAATACGCCGAAGTCGGCGATATTCTTGACCACGCCTTTGCGAATCTGACCGACTTCGATTTCACGCAGCAATTTGTCTTTGCTGGCCTGGCGGTCTTCTTCGATGAGTTTGCGGCGGGAGACAACGATGTTGTGATTTTCGGTGTCGATTTTGAGAATCTTGCACTCGATTTCCTGGCCGATAAAGCGGCTGATGTCGCCGGGCTTGCGGATATCGACCTGCGAGGCGGGCAGGAACACCGGTACGCCGATGTCGATGAGCAGACCGCCCTTGATGCGGCGGCTGACCATACCTTTGACCACGTCGCCTTCTTTTTTGGTGGTGGTGATGCGTTCCCAGCCGCGAATGCGATCGGCTTTGCGTTTGGACAAGACAAGACCATTTTCAGCGTCCACTTCTTCCAGAAGCACTTCGATTTCTTTGCCTGCAACGATTTCGTCCGGACTGTCAAATTCAGAGGCTTCGAGCATACCTTCGCTCTTAAGACCCAGTTCGACCACCACGTCATTGCCGGCCATGCCGACGATTTTACCTTTGACGATGGTGCCGGGGGTCAGCGATTCAACTTTCTTGTCGAGTGCTTTTTCGAGGAGCTGCTGATGTTCAGCGGTGTAAAGATCCCCCAGTTCCTGTTCAAGCTGCGCGTCGGTGATGCCAAGTTTTAAAATTAAATTTCTATCTACCATAAAAAAATCTCCTGTGAGTATTCTTAAGGCCACGGATGTGCCTCACATATACGCACCCGTACCTATAACCGTGTTAGGGTTAAAAAATGCCCCGACTACGTCGCCGGGGCTTCTATTTTTTATTCAGTGAAGGATTCGAGCTTTTCGACAAACTCCCGAATCACTTCATCCGGCGTCGAGGCGCCTGCGGTTACGCCTGCAACTCGTTTTCCGGAAAGAACTTTTATATCAAGTTCTTCCCAGTTTTGCAAATGATAAGTTTGCGGATTGTGTTTTTTGCATAGCTCGGCCAGCTTGCGGGTGTTGGCGCTGTGAAGGCCGCCGAGGACGAACATAATATCTACTTGTCGACAGAGTTTAACGGCAGCTTCCTGGCGGTCCCTGGTTTCACGGCAAAGGGTGTTGATTATCTTGATTTCGGAGAAGGGGAGCTTTCCTATTGCTCCTATCATGGATGCGAAGTAATCGGGGCTTTGTGTGGTTTGGCAAATAACGCCTAACTTCTTGTGTTTATTGAGTTTGTCGAGGTCAGAATTGTCTCCTACGACTTCCACTCCCTCGGCAGAACCTACTACGGCTTTGACTTCAGGATGATTTTTATCTCCAATAATGACAACGTGGTAGCCTTCTTCGTGAAGCTGGCGGGCGATTTTCTGGACCCGTTTGACAAGCACGCAGGTTGCGTCCACAATATTAAGTCCTTTATTGTGGAGTATCTCTAATTCTTTTTGGGTGGCCCCATGAGAGCGAATTAAAGCTGTTCCACAGGGGATTTGTTCGACAGATTCGACGGTATGCAGTCCGGATTGTGATAATTGTTTGACCACGTCTTCATTGTGGATAATCGGGCCTAAGCTGTAGACTTCTTTCTTTTCGGCCAGAGTTTTTTTGGCTAAATCGATGGCATTTCTCACGCCGGGGCAAAACCCGCATTTTTCAGCAACTAATACTTTCATAACGTTATTTTTCCTTAAATCCAATCAGAACGTGAGTATAACACAAAATCCGGATATCGCAAAAAAATGGTATCGTCCCAAAGGTTTGGGTACAGTTGAAAAAGGCTTGAATCGTGGCACTGTATAATCGACAAAAACCATACGGTATTGCAGGAACTCAAGCCATGCAGAACATTATAACCTTGGATGTGTTAAATGCGGTACCCGAAAATGGTTTTTCTTTGGATGAGTTGGTTATTGCGACCAAGACGTTGTTTGAGCAAGAAGGGGCGGCCGGTGTGGGCCGATTCTCTGGCGTCGATTGGCCTGTGCCTGCTGCGGGGCAACAAGGATTCCCCTGCGGGAGTTTCTTGCAATTGAACCCTACCAATCCAAGACGGATGAATTAGAGAAAGTGGTTGCAGAAGTGGTCAGCGAGCAGAGCTATCGGCGGAAGCAGTTCGCATCTGGACATCGTCGCCGATGACATACGATGTCTTCGGCATCGACGAGCCGTCAACCGTCGCTGCGCCTCTGGTGGTGGTTTTACTTGTCAAAGAGCCGTTAAAATCATAGCCGTACGTTATTATACGGTTTCCCTTGCCCCATGC
>JBHJNC010000254.1:0-3455 GCA_048497675.1 Gimesia maris | reverse complement strand
TACATACCTATATACCTACATACATGATATATGAGCAAAGAAGATAATATAACTACGTGGTTCGCGGCGCAGTCAAAGATTGACCCGGCAAAGTATCCCATTGGCATCGGCGACGATATGGCGCAGATTGCGATTGATCATGGGGCGTCGGTTTTGATTACGACCGATATGCTGCTCGATGGGGTGCATTTTGACCTCAAGACGGCCACGCTCGAACAGGTGGGGTATAAGTCGATGGCGGCCAGTCTTTCGGATTGTGCGGCGATGGCGACGATTCCGCTGTGTGCGGTCTGTGCGGTTGGATTGCCGAAAGGATTCGGGGAGGCGGAGCTTAAGGCTCTCTATCGCGGGCTTACACAGGCCGGGCGGATGTTTGATTGTGAGCTGATTGGCGGAGACATTACCGCCTGGGGTGAAACAACCGGCCGGCTGGCGGTCAATGTGACGATGCTCAGTAAGCCCAGCGGGTACCATCCGCCGGTGCGGCGAAGCGGAGCCAAGGTCGGCGATTATATCTGTGTTTCAGGGCCGCTGGGCGGGTCGCTGGCAGGAAAGCATCTGTCCTTTACGCCGCGCGTACGGCTGGCACTGGAGATGACTAAAGCCGCACATATTCACGCAATGATGGATTTATCGGATGGGCTAAGTACCGATTTAAACCGGATTTGCACGCAGAGCAAGGTCGGTGCGATGCTGGATGCGGCAGCGATACCAATTGCGGATGCGGCCCGGCAGTCTGCCAATCCGCTTGCGGCGGCGATGAACGACGGTGAGGATTTTGAATTGCTCTTTACATTGTCGCCTGAGGCATGGGAACAACTGAATACCGCAAAAGCAGCGTGGACAGAGCCCACCCTGCGGGATGCAATTTATCGTATCGGCAGAATTACCGACAACGGCAAGATGGAAATGACGATGCCGGATGGTAAGATTGTGCCGGTAGAGCCCAAGGGTTTTGATCATTTGTGAGAATCAAGTATGCATGTATACAGGTATGCATGTATACAGGAAAATAAAAAACGCCTCTGCGGTTCTCTGTGAACTCTGTGGCAAAAAAATAAGAAACCAAAAATATGGATACAATCGAAATTATCACGGAATCGGCACAGGAAACCATCGAACTGGGCAAAAAAATTGCCGCGGCTATGCACGGCGGACAGATTATCGCCCTCATCGGCAACCTCGGCAGCGGCAAGACGCATATCATTAAAGGCATTGCCCAGGGACTTAACGCCCCGGACCCAACCCGGGTTTGCAGTCCGACGTTTGTGTTGATTAATGAATACGCCGCACGGGGTGGGGAACTGACACTGTATCATATTGACGCTTACCGGCTTAATTCGGTGCGTGAATTTGAATTGCTGGGGTTTGAAGATTTTTGCCGGCCGGACGCGATTGTCCTGATTGAGTGGGCAGATAAAGTGATGCCCGCCCTGACAGGACTGGACATGGTGAAAATTGAGCTGTCACATGAGGGGCAGAACAAACGGCGGATACAAATTATCAATCCGTCACAGGCGATTCGGAATATTCTCAAATAACGCTGCTGAAGCAATTAAACTTCAAGCTGGGCCTTTGCCAGGCCAATGATTGCCGCCATCGCCTTATCCAGCGGCCCGTCGAGATTGACCCCCGAAGCCAGTGTATGCCCCCCGCCGCCGTATTGCTGAGCGATGGCGCGAACATCGACTTTACCTTTGCTTCGCAGAGAACAGCGGAACTTGCCATCGGCAAGCTCAACAAACATCGCCGCAACCTCAACCGTCTGAATACGCTGACATTCATCGATCAGATTTTCCGTATCGGGGCCCGAAGAGCCGGTCTCATCGAAATCCTTACGCATAATATACTGGGTCGCAATGCGTCCATCGGCGTGCAGATCCAGATGTTCGAGCATCCGGGTCATCAATTTAAGCCGCGATGGGGTAAAACTCTGGTACATCGTGCGGTAAATCTCGTTGGGTTTGGCTCCCGCCCCAATCAATTCGGCAGCGGTATGGAAAATCCGGGCATCGGCATTACCATACTTAAACCAGCCGGTATCGGTGGCTAAGGCAATGAAAATCGACTGAGCAACCCGCTCGGTAATGGGCCAGCCGACAGCTTTGAAAAAATCATAGACGATTTCCCCGGCCGCCGAGGCCGCGGTATCAATCAGCTCAACCATCCCGAGTCCATCACCGGTGATGTGGTGGTCGATAACCAGTATTTTCTTGCCGGCTTTTTTCAGCCATTCTTCCAGGCCGGGGAGCTGGACATAACTATTGGTATCGACGATGATAACCAGATCGATGTCGGCATAATAGGCGGCAAGCATCTCTTTTTTGATGTCATTGTTAATGACCATCATCTTGGATTCAAACATCGCCTCATACCAGCTTGCCAATGGCGACAAAAACAGAGCCTTGACTTCCTTGCCCTGCGAGGCCAGACCTTCCATCATCGCCCGCACACACCCGCAGGCGTCGCCGTCCGGGCGAAAATGCGTGGTAATTAATATCTGTGTTGCGGCTTCTATCAGCCCCCTGGCCGCCATATATTGCTTTTTGTCAATCGCCATAAGTCAATCCATTTAAAATCAAAGGTAAGGCTAAAGTATAGAAAAGATTGTTCAAAAAAGCAAAAAGAAAACCTCCGCGGTTTTGCAGGCAAAATCAGGAATTTACGAATTTGGGCTTTTCTTTCCGGCCGGACCTGCTATAATAACAGACAAAATAGGACTACATTGAGGAGAAAGAGGCATAAAATGAAGCCATCACAACCCAGGCCGATTTATCTGCTATCAAAGCCTTCAATAGCCGGCGGCAGCCATCGCCCCCGCGCCTTTACCCTTATCGAATTATTGGCTGTCATCGTCGTCATTGCCATTTTGATAGCAATCCTGCTGCCGGCCCTTGCCATCTCAAAAGAACGCAGCCGGCGTATCGTCTGCCGATCCAACGTCCATCAATTCATCATTGGCCTGCACTCTTATGCCACCAACAATAAATTGAACTTTCCAAGCGGACTATGCGATAATGGAGATGAACACATCCCTGTTATATCCAGAAACACTCATAAAATATTGGTTGAAATTCTGGGAGATTACAAATTAATGCAATGTCCGTGGCTCGGCGCCCCTTTTAATAAACCGGGCGGCTGGTATTATCAAGGTTACGGTTATGTTCTTGGATATAACTACCTTGGCGGCCATTCAAAAACGCCTTGGCAAGTATCACCCTCTTTTACCCCGTGGAAATCTCCACAAAAGGCTACTGAACCATCCAATCTGCCTTTGGTTGTGGAACTAAATACTTGGAGCGAGGATCATCGGACTTTTGCACCACACGGCTATAGAGGTCCAATACTGAAATATAATCAAATCGGACCCGGCGGTGGTGTTCCTTCTAAACAGGTTGGTGCCGCAGGAGGTAATATCGGCATATTGGACGGCTCCGCCTCATGGAAAGATATCG
>JBHJNC010000253.1:0-2972 GCA_048497675.1 Gimesia maris | reverse complement strand
CGATTGGCAATTATCGGAGTGGCGGTGATTTTATACTTAATCAGTCTGTTTTATAAACAAAATCAGGATATCTGGTTATTCTGGGCGATTATCGGCTGTTTCTATTATGCCGGTGCCGGGGCGGCTCTGATTTTCGGTCTGTATTGGCGGCGCGGCACTACGATGGCGGCCTGGGCTGGTTTGATCAGCGGGATTATTCTGACGACAATAGGCTATCTTATTATCCAGTTTTCGCCCGACAAGGCGGTGTTGATTCGATTGGGCGAGATGGTTTTCAAATTGGATTCACAACAAACGACTTTTTTCATTATGCTGATTTCGATTATTGTTTATGTGATAACATCTTTATTCAGCAAAGAGCCGCCATGTGATTTTGATAAACTTTTCCATCGGGGCCAGTATGCTCTGGAAGAAGATAAAAGTCAGACATTTGAGCAGCCGGTTAAAGGGTTAAAAGCGTTTGGTATTAATGAACATTTCACAAAACGGGATAAATTTGTCTATTTTATCATTATGATCAATATGGGGCTGACGTTTTTGGCCTTTTTGGCGATTAATATTATCCACTTGATTTCACCTTTAAGCGATCACTTTTGGTCTGTGTTGTGGCTTGTTTATGTCTGGAATGTGATTATTAGCGGCAGCATTGTAACCATCTGGTTTATAATTGGCGGAGGCTTTAATCTGCATGAACTGATTGTCAGTTTGAAGGCGGTCAGACGAAATGATCTGGATGATGGTATGGTTGTGGATCACCATAATCTGGATGAACAAATGCCGGAGCAATCGCCGATAGCCCGGGAAAATCAACCGGTTCAGAAGTCATAACAATTCAAAGATAACTCTAATTTATTCAGAAAAGGAAACATATAATGTCATATGAAGATGGAATATCTGCACTAAACCTGAAATGGACCAAACGAGTGCCCCGTACCGAAGGCGGGTATTCAGCCGAACGACATTGGGAGCTGGTCAAGGCTGTTACAGGGTTTGAAGTCGGCCCCGATAGCCCGGCTGCGCTTCAGGAAAAGGCTTCTTGCGCATTTGTCAAGGCTTGGAACTATGACTGGGTCTGGTCTACCTTGATTTATAACGAGGCGTTTGGGGATCTGAGGACGAGTATGGGGCATGCGATCTATGATGCCGGTGGGGGGGATTTCAGGGACGACCGTGACGCTAAGGGCTGTCCGTTTAAGGATCCGGAAGAGATTTTAAACCTGGATTTCTGGAAGGCTTATGGCGAAATCGACCGGGCGGCTACCATCCGCCGTTTTGAGCAGCACTACCGGGACAACTGCCGCAAGTACCCGGATGCGGTCAATATGACTGGAATCTATGTCACGTGTATTTCTGCTTTTATTGAGATATTCGGTTGGGATATGTTCCTACTTGCTGCCGGAACGGACTTAAAGCGTTTTGGTGAGATGGCCAACCGTTATGCCGAGTGGGTTCAGCAGTATTTCGATGCATTGGCTGCCTCGGATGTACCGGTGGTGATGATTCACGATGATCTGGTCTGGTCCTCGGGGGCGTTTCTGCCGCCGAAATGGTATCGGCAGTATGTCTTCCCCAACTTCCACAAGTACTTCGAGCCCCTGCACAAGGCGGGCAAGATTATTTTCTTTACCTCGGACGGCAACTACACGGAATTCATCGATGATATTGCCGACACGGGAATCCGATGCTTTGTGATGGAGCCAGGCACGGATATTGAATACATTGCTAAAAAGTATGGACAGACTCATGCTTTTACTGGAAATGCAGATACCCGCGTGCTGCTTAACGGGACCAAGGCCGAGATCCGTGCTGAAGTCGAACGGGTTATGAATATTGGGAAAGAGTGCCCGGGCTTTTTCATGTCGGTCGGTAACCATATTCCGTCGAATACGCCGGTGGAGTCGGCCCTGTATTACAATGAAGTGTATAAAGAGCTCAGTGAACGTTAATGCTTGGGAATGTATATAATGAAAAAAAACAGTAATATCTTTTTTAATGCCCATCACTCGCCTATTGGAGCTTTCGCATCATTTACGCTGGGTTTTCCAGGTCAGAGCGGCGGCTTGGGGATGGAGTTAGGTAAGCCTGCTGACCAAAATATTTATATCGGTGTGGAGACGGAACAAGGCGGATCCTATAACGCTCTGCCTTTTTTTCGAGGTTTCGAAGATGAAGCCCAGCGGTTCGGACTCGGTGATGCGTTAGAAAAAAGAGCTATTATTTCTACGTGGAATCAGGGGCAGACAAAAAGGATATTCAGCGTTAGTTCTGATTCCTGGATATGCCCCGAGATGACATTTACTATTTATTCCCCGGTTGTTTCCGTAGCCGACCCGGAAGGCGGGGATGATGAGGCTTTAAAGAGGGCGATTCTGCCGGCAGTGATTGCAGAGATGACCGTCGACAACAGCCAATCGAGTAAGCCTCGAAAGGCTTTTTTCGGATTTCAGGGCAACGATCCGTATTGTCAGATGCGCCAGCTCAAAGATACGACCGATGGAACGCTTCAGGGCATTGCCCAGGGACGCCTGTATGCGATTGCTTCTGACAGCCGATATGTTCACACCGGACTGGGATTTGGAATTGAAGATATACTTTGTGCGACCCGTCTTGAAAATCTCAATTTCGGAATTGGCAGTGTAGGGTCGATTGTTGCAACCATTCCGGCTGGTGCAAAAGAAACGATCCGTTTTGCAATCTGCTTCTACCGCAATGGCTTTGCCACCAGCGGCCTGGATGGGGCATATTATTACACCCGTTATTTTAAAAACATTGAAGCGGTTGCTGAATATGCTCTTCAGCAATTTGATGAATTGAAAAATCATGCTCTTCGAGTAAATCAGCAGTTCAATAAGGCGCCCTTGAGTGATGATCAGCAATTCATGCTTAGTCATGCCATTCACAGCTATTACGGCAGCAGTCAATTGCTGAATATCGACGGCAAGCCGATATGGATCATCAATGAAGGCGAATAC
>JBHJNC010000252.1:0-3698 GCA_048497675.1 Gimesia maris | reverse complement strand
AAGTCCTTTATTATCAATACTTACAACTTCCTGTTCGAATCCACCTCTGCCCATTTTTTCGGCTTGGCCGAAAAAATAGAGCAGGTGAAATACCTGCACTGGTCTCACTGCTTTCTATGCAATAGGCAGTCTCGCCTTCGGTCTCCTTGTTCCCCTATTCCCTTGCTCAAAACTCATCGTTGAAACTCAAAATAAAGTGTTTTCTCCTTTTTACCGATAAAATCACTGGTTTCTGTGCAGGAACTGCGGCTGGATGGCTGCAACGTTTTGTTCCGTCTTTTTGAAAGGACTGTGTATATCGTGTGGTAAAAAAGGATGTTGCGGAACCAAAAAAACAACAGCAAAAAAGACAACCACGAAAAAAACTAAAAAATAAACCAACCGAGGTACCTGAACCCTAATGGCGGCCAATAACCCGCAATTAGGATTTTGTTTTTGTTCTGTCTGATGTCCTCCTGCGTTATCTGCAAAGGCCGATAATATTTTTGTTGTTAATTCTTGAAGTGTAATATGGAAATTCACCGATTATGGCTTTTTGCTAATAAAGGTGTCCGATTTGGGCGATAAGAGATATATGAAGGCGTATACTACAAATAATAAGGCGGCTGGGTTTACGTTAATTGAGCTGATGGTTGTTGTTCTAATCATCGCAGTGCTGGCGGGTGTGTTGATTCCCATTCTGCGAGGTAAGATCGATAACGCCAAATGGTCGGAAGCCAATTCCGCAGCGGGGATGATTCGGAATGCCTTTAAGGAATACTATGCCAGGACGGGGGTTACGCTGACAGGCAGCCTGTCGGATGCATCGATCCGTGAGGCTTTGAGCATCGGAGAAAAAGATCTGACAGGAACATACTTTGTCCCTTCGGATTACAAGATTGATAGTGTTGACCCCAGCGGTGTTCCCACTATTATGGTTACTGGCAGTCAGTCCAACGCTCCTTCCGGAACCAAGACACTCTATCCAGATGGGAAGTGGCAATAATCCCCGCTGGAAATTCATCGCAACCCCATTTCAATACTATTAAATACCCCTTTTCCGTCTGATTGTGCGGAATTGGAGCGATGCCTGTTTTCTAATTGATGCCAAGAACCGCATTTTTATTTGGGGATTTTATACAGGGAATTTTCTTGACTTATCGGACCACCAAGAGGTATAATTTTATATAATTCCGGATAGGAGAATAACGGTTCACGGTAAGGACGTGACGGATGGAGAGAAAAAGGTCATTTAATATACAACCAAAACAATCCTTTGAATGGACGTGCTTAGTTTCTATCGTCTTATGGTTTATATACCAACATAAAACCTCATTTTAGAAAGGACAGATTATGAAAAGGATGCAGTTTGTTCTGGTATGTTTGGTTTCGATTGCGCTGCTGATTGGTGGATGCAGCAAGGCCGGCGAAGGGACGACATTCAATTATATGTCGGGCAATCTTTCCGCCACACTCAGCGCCGATGTGGACAAGTCGTATGATGCTTCACTCAAGGGGCTTGAGCAGCTTCAGATTACCCCCACCGAAAAGGTCAAGGATGCTCTGGGCGCTCGAATTGCAGCGACAACCTCTGCCGATAAAAAACTGACTATTTCGCTCAAACGTGTCAGCGATACGCTGACCTCGATTGTCATCGAAATCGGCTGGGTCGGCGACAAGACCACTTCCAAGACGATTTACGACAAGATTGTGGCAAATCTCAATAAGCCGTAACGGAATATATGCCCACTGCGACGGCTTTAAGTCCACAATCAGGTGAAACCTGAATTGTGCAACGGCGGCGGTCTGAATTTCAGCAGCAATTCTTGACAGTTGCATATTTTTTAGTATTTTAACAATGAATCGTTACAGTTAAAGGACTAAAAAATGCAAAGAGTTGATGATCTGCTCAAAGCGGTCTGCGATTTTGTCTGGGGGCCGCCGCTTTTGATTCTTCTTTTCGGGACCCATCTGTATTTGACCATCCGCCTGAAGTTTATGCAGCGGTATATCTTTAAGGCTATCCGCTTTTCCTTGTCCCGCTCTGAGGGCGGGGCGGGCGATATCAGCAATTTCGGCGCTTTGGTTACCGCATTGGCCGCGACCATCGGCACCGGCAATATTATCGGTGTGGCAACCGCCATCGCCGCCGGCGGTCCGGGAGCGGTATTCTGGATGTGGCTGACGGGGGTATTCGGGATTCCCACCAAATTCGCCGAAGCGGTATTATCTATCAAATACCGAGTGGTTGCTCCGGATGGCTCCATGGCCGGCGGGCCGATGTATGTTCTCGAACGCGGGATGAATGCCAAATGGCTTGGCGTGATATTCGCGGTATTTACCGCCGTGGCCGCTTTCGGGATTGGAAATATGGTCCAGGCCAACTCTGTTGCCACGATGCTGAAGCAGACATTCCATATTTCGCCATGGCTAAGCGGGGCGATTATGACCATCGTTACCGCAGTAGTAATTCTGGGCGGTATTAAGTCCATTGCCCGCGTTTGCGAGGTGCTGGTGCCGGTGATGGCGGTTTCATATATTATCGGCTGCCTGATTGTGCTTTGCTGGCAGTATGAAACCCTTCCCAACACCATCGCACTGATTGTCAGTACAGCCTTTACCGGACAGGCCGCAATCGGCGGCTTTGCCGGGGCGGGAATGAAAGAAGCCATTCGCTACGGTGTGGCACGCGGGCTGTTCAGCAATGAATCCGGCCTGGGCAGTGCACCGATTGTCGCTGCCGCCGCCCAGACAAAACATCCTGTTCATCAGGGTCTTATTTCCTCGACCGGAACGTTCTGGGATACGGTGGTGGTCTGTGCGTTGACGGGGCTGACGCTGGTCAATTCGGGCGCCTGGCAAAAAGGGCTTAGCAATGTGGAGCTGACCCGACAGGCCTTTTCGATCATTCCGGTCTTCGGTCCCCTGATTTTATCATTCGGTCTTTTAACCTTTGTGTTTTCCACCATTTTGGGCTGGTCCTACTATGGCGAGGAAGCGGTCGAGTACCTGTTCGGCCTCAAAATGGTCAAGCCCTACCGTTATCTGTGGGTGATCTGTGTGATGATCGGCTCAGTCGCCTCGCTCAACCAGGTTTGGACTTTTGCCGATATCGCCAACGCCCTGATGGCGATACCGAACTTAATTTCGCTGATTGTCTTAACCCCTGTGGTTATTTCCGAGATGCGGCAGTTTCTGGGGCACAATAACGCAGAAACCGAAATAGATAACAGTCCAGTCCTTGTCGGAGAATTCACAGAAAACAGTTGAGCATTTTTCGGCGTCTGTGGTACAATAAATCATAGGGAATTAAAATCGATAGGATAGGGCCGACAGATGAAACAAGCCGTCTTATGGGATAAATTAGATGCTCAAAAAATCCATTGCCGGTTGTGTCATTGGAACTGTGTAATTGCTCCGAATGCGACAGGGCGATGCAAAGTCCGCAAAAATATGGACGGCGTTCTTTATTCGCTCAATTACGATAAAATCTGTGCCGCCGGCGAAGACGACCCGATTGAGAAAAAACCGCTGTTTCACTTTCTGCCCGGCAGCCGGACCTTTTCGATTTCCGCGCCCGGCTGCAATTTTCAGTGCGTTTTCTGTCAAAACTGGCAAATCAGTCAGTCTCCTTACCAAAATCGCATCGATGGAGCCGCTTATACCCCGGATCAAATGGTCGACGCCGCTGCCCGATCCGGCTGCCGCAGCATGGCCTA
>JBHJNC010000251.1:0-5349 GCA_048497675.1 Gimesia maris | reverse complement strand
GGTCAGAATCTGTCTTAATCTTCCAGGGTCCCCGCAGATGTAGGATGGGACCTCTGGATCGGCAGCACAGATGAATTCCAGATTTTTTTCATTGGCTTTTACCGCCAGTATCGAAGAAAAATCTTCGAGCATATCACGCAGGTCAAAATCCAGCGTTTCTAATTCAAGTTTACCAGCTTCGATTTTCGAAAAATCCAGAATATCATTGATGATAACTAATAGTGATTCGGCGGAACGCTGAACAATCTGTGCAAATTTCTGCTGCTCCTGATCCAGCCTGGTGTCAAGCAGAAGTCCAATCATCCCAAGGACACCATTCATGGGCGTGCGGATTTCGTGGCTCATATTGGCCAAAAATTCGCTCTTGGCTATATTGGCCATTTCCGCCATGGCTGCCATATGGTTGGCGTAGGCGGTCTGCTTTTCCAGATGCTGATTGAGGGCCTCAGCATTATCCAGCGCAAGCTGTAATTTTTTTTCATTTTGTTTCTGGATAGTAATATTTCGGATTACGCCCATCACGGAGACAATAAATCCTTTTTTATTTGTCAGCGGCAGGACGGTTTCGGTGAAATAATCGTCGCCCAGTTTGATTTCAAACGTAAATTTCTGTCCTTTAAACGCATTTGCGATCTCGCTTTCCAGTTTGTCGCTGAATTCTTTCGGAAATAGATCCCGCGGTCTTTTCCCCAAGAGCATTTCTTTGTTAAGGCCGATTTCTGCAAGACCTTGTCCTTCTGCAAAAATATAGCGAAATTCGGAATCATACAAGACAATAATCCCATCGGGGAAATTGTCGATGACCGTTTGAAACTGTTCCTGGCTTTCCCTGAGCAGTTCATCTTTTTGCTTCAATCTGCGGAATTGATCCAGCGTAATCAGAGATGCTGTGGTGATAATTGCAATTATGATACAAAGCCCGACCGGCAGGGCACATCGAATCAGAACCTGATTGCGCCAATCGGCAGCTTCTATGTCCATTCCCAGCACGGCAAGGACTTTGTTGGTTTCTGGATCTATAATGGGGATTAAAGGAGATATCCAAGTACCCCATTGATCATTGGCCGGTCCTTCGGTTATTTCCTGCCTGGTGCTGAATATCTGGGTAAGGTCAGCAGAGGCATCCTCATAAATCTGCCCGGCAGGCGATTCGTCCTCCGAGCCGAGAGGTTCCGAATCGAGAAAGAAAAATATCTTGCCGTCGGGATGCTGTCCTAACAAGTAGATAAAACGACACCGTTTGTCTGCTTTTCTGATTGCGGCCAATTGGCCTTTTAGCTGCCGGTAATTCGGGCTTTCTATGTCCTGTTCTGTGCCGGCAAGGGATTTCAGCTTAACCAGGTCCAGGGAATAGCCTGCCTGCCGTGCCAGCAGAAGGTGGTCTTGCCGCAGTTTCTTGTCAACAGATTTTGCTGTCCAGACCGTTACACAGATTATCAAAATCGGGAACAGAATTAAACCAACCCATTTAATATGTTCTGTGCTTAGAAGGTGTTTATGCTCCGAGTCAACCTCGCGGATGCGACTGAAACTAAATGTCGAATGCTGTTTTAGCATATCTATTTACCGGTTTTTTTCTTGTTTTAAACAACTCTGTTCTGAAATAACCCGCTTAGGTATAATCAGAGACAATTGACTATAATCACATTCAATACAGTTTTGTTTATAACCAGGCAACACGGCGTCAGAAAATCAAGTTGCGTTTGTGTTTAGTTTAGATCTTGCCGGATATCTCAGTTTTAAGCCTGTCAAACTGGCGTTCCAGTTCCGGGAATCCTTCGACCGCTTTTTCGAAGGCTCCGTCTTTGCAGGTCTTTTCGATTTCGGCGGCCAGTTCACGGAGCGCTTCGCCGCTGACATTTGCAGCAGCTCCTTTGATTCCGTGCACGACGCGCTGGAATGTCTGCGGATCGCAGGCGTCCAGAGCTTGCTTGAGCGTATCGAGCTGTTTGGGAATATCATCGAGGAACACGTCGATGATCATTTTGGCCATGTCTTTGTCGCCCATCATCCGATCCAAAAATGTTTCGTGGTCGAAGACGGGTGTTTGAGGCTGGCAATTTGTTGCGGCGTTTTGTTTGTTTTCCATATTCATATCCTTGTTTTGAGAAGTTTTGTTTTCTTCTTTGGGCAGCCATTTCTGCAGTTTTTCGACTAAGGCCTTCAGATTGACGGGTTTACTGATATAGTCATCCATTTTGGCCTCCAAGCACTTTTCGCGGTCTCCCTGCATCGCGTTGGCCGTCATGGCGATAATCGGAACATTGGGATTATGTACAGATTTGGAAACCCGTATTCGCCGGGTTGCTTCCATGCCGTCCAATTCAGGCATCTGAACATCCATCAGCACCAGGTCATAATCAATCGTTTCAAGGGCTTTAATTGCTTCTGCGCCGTTGGCGACTGCATCCGCCCGCAAACCGATTTTCTTGAGCATGCCCTGTGCGACCTGCTGATTGGTGATATTATCCTCTGCCAGCAGTATGCGGGCGGAGAGATTAAGAGACTGATTGTCCGGACTGTTTTGCAGAGCCTTTGGAGTATCAGCGGACTTATTGTTACTCACAATCGCTGTCAGACGGTTGAATAATTCGGATGGCCGCACGGGCTTGTTCATACATGCCGCAAAGCCGATTTCGAGGTACTGCTGATTTCTGACTTGCTGACCGAGCGAGGTCATCATCATCAGGCAGGTATCTTTGATCTGGCTGTCCTGACGAATTGCCTTGCCGAGCATCAATCCGTCCATTTCCGGCATCTGCATATCGGTGATGACCACGTCAAAGGGTTTCCCTGCTGCTTTGGCCTGACGCAGAGCCTCGAGGGCTGCAGAACCATCTTTGCACTGATGAACAACAATCCCCCACGAACTCAGGCGGATATTGAGAATCTCAAGATTGGTCGTGTTATCGTCGACAATCAAAATCCTCTTGCCAGCGATTTTGTCGGGTTTTCTTCTTGCCAGATTATGCTGGGGCTGCAGCTCGAGTCTGATGGTAAACCAGAACTCCGAGCCTTTGTCCAGCTCGCTGATCAGGCCGACTTGTCCGCCCATTTTTTCGACCAGCTGTTTGGAGATTGCAAGCCCTAAGCCGGTTCCGCCGTATTTGCGTGTTGTTGAAGCGTCTACCTGGGTGAATTTCTGGAACATTTCCGCCTGCTTGTCGGCCGGAATCCCTAAGCCGGTATCTTTGACTGAAAACCGGAGGACGGCTTCCGTATCGGTTTTGGATTCCAGGCTGACCTGCACCGAGACTTCGCCTTTTTCAGTGAACTTGACCGCGTTGCCGACTAAGTTGGTCAGGATTTGTCTTAATCGCCCCGGATCGCCCCGTACATAAGAAGGCACTGTCGGGTCAGAAGCACAGATAAACTCCAGGCCTTTTTCCTGAGCCTTGACCGCCAGCATGGCCGAGAAATCTTCAATCAGGTCGCGCAGATCGAAATCCAGTACTTCGAGTTCGAGTTTTCCGGCTTCAATTTTTGAAAAGTCTAAAATGTCATTGATAATGCGCAGCAGCGACTCTGCGGAACGCTGAACGATCTGAGCAAATTGCCGCTGTTCCTGATTGAGTTCGCTATCCAGCAAAAGCCCGGTCATCCCGATAACGCCATTCATCGGAGTGCGGATTTCATGACTCATGTTGGCCAAAAATTCGCTTTTTGCGACGCTTGCCGCTTCGGCTCGCTTTTGTGCTTCGGTTCGTGCCGCAATTTCACTTTTCAGTTCAGCCGTTCTTTCATCGACGCGCATCTCAAGCTGCTCATTCATTTTTACCAGGGCGATATCACGTTCGTGAATCTGCAGCAGCATTTGATTAAACTCATCGATGAGGGTGCCGACTTCATCTTCTCCGCTGCCAAAGGCTCTGATGGAATAATCGTGATTTTGAGAGACGGTTTTGACGACCTCGGCCAGCTTAATGATGCGTTCCGATATCACACGCTGCAGCAATGATGACAGGATATAAGCCAAAATGCATATCATGATCATGATCAGCAGTGTGATACGCGCATTGTTATAGAACATTTCATACAGCAAATCCAGATTGGACTGGAGATAAAAACGGCCGATGATCTTGCCGTCGAGAGTAATATCCTGAGAGACGGCGATGTAGTTTGACCCAATTCCGACCGGCAGCAGGGTGTGGCTCTTGGATTTCACTGCTTGCTGGCCGACACTTTCCTTTTTGGCATAATACGCCAGGATGTTATCGCTTTGATTATAAATGATGGCTAATTCGATGGCTGGGTCTAAATGGAGAGAAGCAAGTACAGAACCGGCATCGCTGGCGTCTTCAAAGGAGACGATCGCTTTGCAGTTTTCGGCGAACATTTTGGCCTGCTGGGTCAGGTTCCGGTGGATCGAAGCACGGAGAACGTAGTATTCTCTGAGAATGAACACGGATCCCGCGATCAGCAGCGATGATACGCAGACCAGCATGATAATCAAGACCAGCTTGTGTTTAATCTTTATGTCGGTAAAACGATGAGTCATAGCTATTGTGATTTCTCCCGTCCATTCCCAATGACCCTTTTGGCAATACGCAGCAATTGCGATCGGATCTCGATGCCGGCCTCTTCGATGGTCTTAAGATTGATTTCAAAGACAATTTTTTCTTTTTCAAGGAGGAAATTAATAGATCCTCCGGATTCGAGGAACTGGGGTACTTCGCTGACTGTGACTACGCCGGCTCCTTTGACTGCTTCGATAATATTACATATCAACGAGTGTTCCGATGAACTGATAAACAGGATATGGCAGTTTTGCAGAGAAGTAATGAATTGCTGATATTGGGCCGGGTCGGCTTGTTTGAGGTTATCGATCTCGGAGAAGGCTCCAAAGTATTTGACGGTCAGCTGATGATCCCGTATTTTATCTTTGGAGACCGCGTCAAAAGCAGAGCCCAAGGGGTTTTCCTGCCCCAGGATGCCGATGGTGTAAAAGTCGTTATTGTCAGTCGGTTTTTGCTGCGGCCAATTCATAAATTTAATGAAATTATAAAGAAACGCAGCCTTGACCTGATATTCGGGCGTAAGGGCAGAGTCTCCGGATACGCTTCCAATCATCATGGAAATCATTAACATCAGACATATTAAATGTTTTCTATCTGCAATCATTCACGCTGAACTTGAAAAACTTCCTTATGACTATTTACAAGACTGATACCTTTTTTTAAACATAACCTGTAAACGAGCGAAAAAAATTCGGCCCGGAGTCTCGTGAGGGTATCCAGTACTGCCAAGCCCTGTGTTGAAAAGCAAGGCGATAAGCAATAAATTGCCATAGAAAATCAAGTTTTTATGGATGTCCATTGTCTATATTCCTTACGGATTCAGAGAATATAA
>JBHJNC010000250.1:0-5240 GCA_048497675.1 Gimesia maris | reverse complement strand
ACATCTCCGGCCCGCAGAGGTTTATATTCTGGCTTGATATCTTTACCTAAAATCCGGTTAATCATACCGATAATTTCATTAATGGTAACCCGTTGTCCACAGGCGATATTAACAGATTGGCCCGCTACTTTTTCTGCTCGGGCAGCCAGCAAATTGGCATGAACCACATTATCAATATAAGTAAAATCACGTGACTGTTCGCCGTCTCCATAGACAATCGGCGACTTTCCTTTTAAAATGCTGGTTACAAAGGCCGGGATTGCCGCTGCATATTGACTGGTCGGATCCTGATGAGGTCCGAACACATTGAAATATCGCAAAGAAATGGTTTCAAGACCATAGACCTTTGAAAAAACGCTGCAATAATACTCACCAAACAGTTTTGCGGCCGCATAGGGTGATAACGGCCGTGTCGGCATCGTTTCCACTTTGGGCAAAGTCGGCGTATCTCCATAGGCAGAAGAGCTTGCCGCATAGACAAATCGTTTTACCCCGGCATCTTTGGCCGCCAGCAAAAGGGTAAAAGTGGCATCAACGCAATGCTTATGGGTTAATGCCGGATCAGCCACGCTGCGGGGAACCGAGGGAAGCGCTCCCTGATGGAGGACAACATCAATGCCTTTCATGACAGCATTGGCAACATCCGGATCTCCCATATCAGCCTGAACAAAATCAATTTTGTCAATAATCCCATCAAGGTTTTTTTTCTTGCCGGTTATCAGATTATCAACCACCCGAACAAAACAATTCTGTTCAACGAGTTTACAACAGATGTTCGAGCCAATAAATCCGGCGCCGCCGGTTACTAAAAATCGCGTCATTGCTGAGACTTTCATCATCACATTAGAACTGCTGTTTGAGCTGGACCCGCTGATAATCCTGATACGAACGGTATGCCTCGCGGAAATAGCCGCCCTTGCGGCTCTTGACACCCATTAATACGATACCCGCCGTATTGGCATGGGCATTCTGCAATTCACGCAAGATGCGCTGGGCAGCTCCCCGGTGTGTATCCGCGGCATTGATGACAACCAGCGTAGCATCCGCGATTGCGGCAAGAATTTTGGCATCACTGACCAACATCGCAGGACCATCAATAATAATACAGTCATACAAGGGTTTGCACCGTTCAAGCAGCTGCTGCATCCTGGGACTGTCCAGTAATTCTGCGGGATTGGCCGGCAGCGGACCGCTGTCAATCACATTCAAACCCTCAATCCCGCTGGACCGAATGACATCTTTTTCATCTCCGCATTGTCCCATCAGATAATTGCTCAGACCAAAATCGGCATGCTCGGCAACCGACCCGTTCATCTCTGTCCGCGGGAACAGCTGATTGGATGAGGGCCGGCGGAAATTCGCATCGATCAGCAGAATATGCTTATTTTCATACAGCATCGTACTGGCAAGATTGACTGCAATCGAGGTCTTTCCGTCACCGGCCGCCGGGCTGGTAATCAGTAAACTCTTCCGTTCACCGGCTGCCGCCCCCGACAACTTCAGATTGGTCCGTAATTGCCGATAGCACTCGCTGGTTATCGAATACGGCGCCTGGCGAACCACATGAGCCATATCCACATTTTCCACATCTTTATCATCATCCGAATGACAGATTGTCCCAAGAAGGGGAACACGGAGATGCCGCATGACGTCACTGGGCGTCCGCATCAGGTCATTCAGCAGTTCAATCGCAAATGCCAAACCAAGGCCCGCCAGAAGCCCTAAGATAAATCCGCCGGGCAGAAACAGAAGCAGTCTTGGAAAACTCATTTCAAGTGGAACCGGCGCATTGCCAAGAAGTTTAAGCTTGGACACCAGCGGGTCATTGTGTATCGTCCTGAGTTTTTCGATATACCCGTTCATCTCTTCACGCTGAGCGAGCAATTCCTGGCGTTTTACCTCCTGAATTGCGTAGTTGGCACGCAGCAGGTCAGCTTTCTTATAGTCATCCAATGCTTTTTGAAGCTGGATATCCGTAACTTTGAGCTGTTCTGTGATCGAATTGATCTGCTCCTGCGCAGACTGGGCATCGGAATTACGAATAATATCTCCGATTTCCCTTTGACGCTGTGCTAAATCATCATACATTCGCTTCAGTGAATCTCGGATATCCAAAACTAACCGATGTTCCGATCCAAAGCGTGTCAGACGTTCTGCCAGGATAGGCTCTGTCGCAGCGATACTCGCTCGAATCTGGCGAGCAATTGGATCCTGTTCAACCTGATTTAAAACAATATCATCAAAATCCACGCTCTCAGCCCGACGCTTCATAGACGCCAGATTCGTCTCCAGATTCGCTCTTAAGCCATCCAGATTGGTCATGTTTTTCTGGATCTCTGCAATCGACTCATCCATGTAATCCCGGAACTGCGTAGTATCGGATGTATTTAACCGTGCATAAGGCGATCCTTCACGCATTGAGGCCAGGGCATTTTCGGCGGCAGCCAAATCGGTTACAATCTTATCTCGCTGCCTGATGCGGGATGCCAGCTCATCACTAATCGACAATGTCGCAAGGTCTCGCTGATTCCGCATAAAGATATCAACAATCTTATTCGTAATATCGGCCGACTCTGTCGGGCTGCCGCAAGTCATTCCGACTTCAATAAAGATGAAATCCCTCGGCGCACTGGCTATCATATTTTTGTCGAGGTCTTTTATCGCCTCTTTGGTGGCTTTTTCAACATTGCCGACAATATTGCCCTGCTCATCAACCTTTGCGAATTTCTTAAACCAGTTTGTCTTTCGAATCTCTTCATCGCGTATCAATTCCTGCATCAACGACTGCTGCTTAATCAGATTGGCTTTCGTGAAACGGTACTGATAGAAGGTGTCCTTTTGAGGCTGACTAGCATTAAACATCATCGGGTCGCCCTCTACCGGCGGCAGCACTTCAATCTGGGTTCGTGTCGTAAAACGCGGGTAAATCCGCTGGAGCAAAAAGTGCGCCCCCACACCCAAGATCGTACCGGCAACAGTAAAGATAATAATCATCCATAGATGCCGACGCAGGATGCCCACAATTTCTTTAGGCGTCATCGCATCTGAGCTGGACGCCATTGGCGATGCCATCGGTCTTGGCATAGGAGGTGTAGCCAATGCAGAGACTGCAGCACGTTGTATATTCTGATTCATCGTTTTGCTCCTTAGAAGCGCGATATTCAGTCAGTTATTTCAAACTTTCTATCGATTCGTTCAAAAATTGTTTTTCTTTTTCCGGGATATCCTTACCTAACTCTATCGCTTTTTCAAAAGCTACAAGCGCTTCCTTGTTTTTCTTTAACCCCTTTAGTATCATCCCCTGATGCTTATAGACATCCCAAGGCGGGGTTGTGCCGTTTCGCTCGTAAGAAAGCAATACCTGATTGATGTACTTTTCGGCCTGAGCGAAGTCGCCTGTTTTACATAACGCAAAAGCATAGGTATCCAGGACAACCGAATTACCAGGTGCTCGCTGGTATGCCTGCCGGGCGTATTCTACAGCCTCGTCGAGCTTCATATCGTTTTCGACAAGTAAATAGGCGATGTTATTCATCATCGTCGGATCATTCGGCTGCAATTTCAGACTTGCCTCCAATTGACTGACTGCTTGTGTCAGATATTTCATGTCTCCGGTCTTTGCATATGCCTGAATCAAAATATTGGCCTTGCGATTCGAAAGCTCAAGCCCCTGAGCACTATTTTGCGGAACATTCATCATGCAGGCATGGATGTGCGACAACGCTTTGTTAAAGGCCCCAGAACGCTCCGCTATTCCTGCCAGCATCAGATGAGCTGGGACAAATGACGGATTTTTTGCCAATTGATTTTCACACCACGATACAACAGAAGCCTCGCCAAGAGATTTGCCCATTGCAGTCAAAGCCGGCATAAGAAGCCATGGCGAATTCGACGTCAGATCTATCGCCTTGGCAAATGTTTCCATTGCCTGTTGAGACTGATTCTGCTTGGCCTGAACTGCCGCAATATTCCAATACGCAACTGGAGCCAGCGGTCCATCAATGAATTTTGTTGCTATAGGAATCACCGCATCCAGTCGATTTGCCTCAATTAAGGTTTTCAGGTAATTATCCAGCGCCACCGGGTCACCGGGACCGCCCTGCGAAGTCATGGCAAAGACTTTTTCAAACATCGCAAGAGCATTGCCATAATCTTTTTGTTCCAGATAAAACTCTCCAAACCGAGTTGTCCAGTAAGGATCATTTGGGAATTTCTCAAGTGTCTGCTTATAGAACTGAGATAATTCGGTCCACCGTTTATTATCCTTATACAGCGACTCAAGAAGCGTCCTTATCTGAGCAGGAGCTTGAGGATTTTGCAGAGCCGCGTTTAATTCGCCAACCGCCGCTTCCACCTGTTTGGTCTGACTGTACAATGTGGCCAACTCAATAATTACAGCCGTATCTGAAGCAATATTTTTGCTTCGCAGCAAGGCTTCAATCGCCTGCTGAGGCTGATTCAAAAGCCTGTAAATGCGTCCTTTAAGCCTCCAGGCTGAGGCATTTTGAGGCTCTTTCTCAATGTACTTATCGGCCTTCTCCAACGCCAACTCAAAGTTACCCTTTGTCATATCGAGCCAGGCTGACAACAATTCAATGCGATTGTCGGACGGATAGCGCCCCTGGAAAGCTGTCAATTGTTTTTCCGCAGGCTCACTCATCCCTCCTTCGAGATACTTTTGAATCAGCCAAATCTCCTGTTCAGTGCTTAACTGCTTCTGAGTCAGCGAATCCAGATAGGCTTTCATCTGCTCCCAATGATTCATTCCCTGGGACGCATCCGCAAGTCCTTGCAGTACCGCTACATCTTCGGGGTTTTGCTGCTGAAGCTTTTCAAGTATTTCTTTGGCTTTATCATACTGGCCATTCGACAAATAGAAACGCCATAAGGTTCTCGATTCACCTCCGAAAATCTCCGCCGCTTTCTCTGACTGATTTGTCTTACGCAGGAACTCCGCATAGGACGACTGGAGGAGCGGGTCCTTTGAATCTATCTGCCAGCCGCGGTCATAAGCGTCCGCTGCAATCTGAATCAGCGCCTCGCGTTTGGCTGTACTTGTCTCTTTGCCGGCCAGACGCATTGCCATATTGCCCAGCAATGCCGCATTGGTTGCATTCGGAATATTTTTCAGTAATGATTGACGAATCGCCAGCCCCTTCTGCGGATCATGCTCACTTACCGTCTCTGCATAAACACTCTGGAGCTGCCAGTCGGTGGGGTTTAATAGCGTAGCCATCCCA
>JBHJNC010000249.1:0-3720 GCA_048497675.1 Gimesia maris | reverse complement strand
TGGCCGAAGGGTATCGATTCTATCAAAATGCGGTAGGAGCGGTTCCCGGGCCTATGGATTGCTGGTTGAGTCTTAGAGGTTTAAAGACCCTTGCAGTTCGAATGAAAAAACATGAGGAAAATGCAATAAAAATCGCCGCATGGCTTTCTCGCCATCCTAAAGTTGCTGAGGTGATTTATCCGGGGCTCCCCAATCATCCCCAGCATGCTCTGGCCAAATCCCAAATGGACGGTTTTGGGGCTATTGTTACTTTCCGGCTCAAAGGGGGTCTTAAGGCCGTTGAACAATGTGTTAAAAATCTCAAACTTTTTCTGTTTGCTGAAAGTCTTGGCGGTGTAGAATCACTGGTCTGCCATCCGTGGACCATGAGCCATGGTGTCATGAGCCCGGCGGAAAAAGAAAAAATCAATATTACCGAAGGCACCCTTCGTTTGTCGGTCGGGATTGAAGACGGCGATGATTTGATCGAAGACCTCGACACCGCTTTGGGAGAATTCTGAAATAAGATAAACCGGATGGGCAAAACTCTGGATAAAAACAAAGTGCTTGTCGCACTCAGCGGCGGTGTGGATTCCGCGGCTGCGGCGGTTTTGCTGTGCAGGGCGGCTGATCAGATGGATATTATAATGGACGGAACAGATAATTATGAGACACGTTTTTTAATCAACGATTTTGCGGTCAAGTATTCTACCCCCTGGATATTTGCCGGAGTGGTGGAAGCTGAAGGGCAGGTGATGAGCATCATCCCCGGCAAAACACCATGTTTGCGGTGTATCATGCCTTCTCCGCCATCCTGCTGCGACGAGCGGTACTTGTCCACCTGGCTTTTCAATAAATTAGAATAACCAATAAAGCACAAGGCTTTATCCCTCGAAACAGCAAGGGTGATCGTCGGGTGACAAAGGGATGAACAACCAAAGGCTTTGGTCCTGGCGAACGAGTTTAAACGGGCCGGAAAGGATTTTTCCGGCCAAAATGATCTGCAGTTCTTCTGAGCTCTGGGTGTGAAGGGTAAAGCGTCCGCTGTCGGCGATGGTTACAGAGCCGGTTTGATTCTGAACAGGGCCTTGGTACGTCAGAAACCGCAGCGGATGGTCGGCAATCCGTTCAGCGGCGACTGGTTTTGTCTGAATACGCTCCGGTTTGACTGCAAGCCGCCACGTCCATAGGGCATTTCCCATCTGCAGCATCAGATCCCAGTGTACGCCCTGGGGGGTAGTGTGTTCCTGTATGACAAACGGCAGCGTAGGGCCAGTCATCGTCGGCTCATTTTAGTTCATCGACTGTTTATTGAACGGCTTGAATCGCTGTGATTGCAACCGTCGCGACAATATCTTCAGAGCTGCAGCCTCGGGATAAGTCATTTACGGGTTTTGCCAGGCCCTGAACGACAGGCCCGTATGCTTCCGCCCCGGCCAGACGCTGGGTCGACTTATAACATAGATTGCCTGCACTCAGGTCGGGGAAGACAAAGGTGTTTGCATTGCCTTTCAGCGGGCTGTTGGGGGCTTTGGATTTGGCAACAGACGGGACGTATGCCGCATCAAACTGCAGTTCGCCATCGACCAAGACTTTATCGCCAAAGGCGGCCTTGAATGCCTCTTTGGCTTTTACGGAGGCATTGGCCATCTTTTTGGCATTTGGCCCGGAGGCAGAACCTTTGGTCGAATAGCTCAGGATGGCCACCCGGGGTTCGACGCCGAACTGAAGGCCGGTTCGGGCGGTGGACACCGCGATATCTACAATCTGGTCTTCGGTGGGGTCTTCAATCAGGCCGCAGTCTGCATAAAGCAGGGTCTTGTCGGGCCAGCACATAAAGAACATGCTGGAGACGGTATTGATGCCGTCAGCGGGCTTGATAATCTGCAAAGCCGGACGCAGGGTATCTGCAGTCGAATGGCATGCCCCGGATACCAGCCCGTCAGCCAGGCCTTTTTTAAGCATGACCGTTGCAAAATAAACCTCATCTAAGGCCAGTTTTTGAGCCTGGTCTAAGGTCATCCCCTTGCTTTTACGCAGTTCGTAGAGGTATTGGGCAAATTCCTCCCGGCGGGGATCTTCGGCCGGATCGATGAAATTGACGGCCTTGGCATCTATCTTATACTTGTCTAAGAGAGGCAAAACTTTTGCCTTGCTTCCCAAGACGATGACGTTTGCGAATTTTTTCTTAACGATAACGGCTGCGGCTTCAATGGTGCGTTCGTCATTACCTTCCGGAAGGGCGATGGTTTTGATGTGTTTCGATGCGCGATCGATGAGTTGATCCAAAAAACTTGCCATAAGTTCATATTCCTATAATGTCAAATAGATATAATAAAATAAACCGAGCCTGAAGGGACTTGAACCCCTAACCTTTGGTTCCGTAGACCAACGCTCTATCCAATTGAGCTACAGGCTCTTGAAGTCGGAAATGAATTCTTTTTTGTGATTTTTGTCGCAAAAAGAATGTTTAAACCCCTAAAATATCAGAAAAGAGGGTCTTTGCAAGAAAAATTTGTTTTTTGATAACAAAAACTCAACTTATAGCCGTTTGAGTTCTTCCGTTATGGCTTCAAGAAGATGATTTTCGTCAGCAACTGCTATTTTTTGACCTTGTTTGTAGATAAATCCTTTTCCGCTGCCTGCGCAAATCGCTAAATCCGCATCGGCGGCCTCGCCGGGTCCATTTACCACACATCCCATTACAGCCACCCGGACAGGCTTATTGTAGGTTGTTAGCAGGGCACGAACGTGTCTTGCAAGGGTTACCACATCGATCTGACACCGTCCGCAGGTCGGACAAACAATTAATTCGGGCTTACTGGAATGGTAAAGGCCAAGGGAAGACAGAATTTGCTTTCCGGCTTCTATCTCATCAACCGGATTTCCCGCAATACTGACGCGGACGGTATCGCCAATGCCTTCCGCCAGCAATGTGCCAATCGCAACAGAAGATGGTGCTAAGGCGTCTTCAAACAAACCCGCGTGGGTCAGGCCAATATGGATAGGATACGAAAATGTGGAGCTTATAGCTCGGTTGACCTCAATGGTGCGCACCGTATCGGCGCTTTTGGCGCTAAGAACCAGATTGTCAAAGCCTTGCGACTCAAAAAAGCTGATATAACTGCTTATTTCCTCGAGCATTAAGACAACTCTGGAATCCATACCGGTATCGTGTTTTAAATCCCGGATGCTGGCTTCGTTAACGCCAATTCGAATCGCGATATGATGCCTTTTGGCACAGTCGATTATTCGACAAATATCCTCTTTATTCTTGATATTGCCGGGATTCAGTCGAATCTTGGCAGCTCCACCTTCAATGGCTTCAATGGCCCTTTCAGGTGAAAAATGAATATCTGCCACAAGCGGGATTGGCGATTGGCTTACAATTTTGGCAAATGCCTCGGTGTCGGCTCGTGTCGGAACTGCAATACGGACCAACCCGGCCCCTGCATTGACGAGTGCTTGTATCTGCTTAAGGGTGCTATCGACGTCCGTCGTTGCGGTTTTTGTCATAGACTGCAGAACAATTGGATTTTGCCCGCCTATTTTTACAGATTTTACGGTTGCTGCTTTTGTGTTTTTTCTTGCGATCATTCGTTGACCTTATATTTAAAATGTTTATGCTAACAAACCCTGCAAAAAATGGCAACTCAAAACAGGTCTTGAGGTTATAAAAATGATATCCTTATGTCTGAATTAAAATCCTTTGAAAAAAAATCGGTATCATTTATCATAATC
>JBHJNC010000248.1:0-2724 GCA_048497675.1 Gimesia maris | reverse complement strand
ATACGTCCAGTGGTGATAAAGTTTTATTACCAGGCAGTCCCATACCTGTTCCCAAGCCATACGATCAGGTTACAAGCAATGTTGATACCTGGTCGGTGCTTCCGGATGGAGCAACGATTATTTTGGGCGGCATTGAGCAGGTCAATCAGGGCAAGACCAATACAAAGGTGCCTATTTTGGGTGATATTCCCCTGGTGGGGCTGTTATTCCGTGGTATTGATCAGAAAGATAAGCAGTCTAAACTATATGTATTTGTCAAGGCAAATATAGTAAAGCCTGGCGATGAATTGACCGGGCAGTCAGATATTGAAAAGGTTTCACAAAAGAAACGAAAGTCTTTCGAAGAAGATGAAGCGCGGTTCCAGGGGCTTGATTCTGTGCCTGGTATTAAACCTAATCCGATGCATCCTAAGGGTGCATTGGAAGATGATGAATACATGGAAAATCTGAAAGAAAAGAAGGCTGAACCCGGGTCTTCTGTGACGGTGCAGATTGATTAATATTCTGGATAGAGTGATTGAATGAAAGACTTATTAATCCAGACAGCTCAAGATACCGGGGTTATTGATGCCGGGGCATTGAAACGCTACTTCGATGAGCACGTTGAAGACAAGCGGCGCGTTGATCAGCTGTTGCTGATAGCGCCGAACTTCACCGAAGATGCGGTACTGCGTCTGTTTGCATCGGCGCTGGGGATGGAGTACTTAGATGAGATTCCCGCCAAAGATGTGCCGAAATCATTTATTGAGACGGTGCCGGCAACGTATGCCCAGCACCACTATTTAATCGGTCTTGAACGGCCTCATGACGCCGGACATTATACTGTGGTTGTGGCAACACCGCTGGCGACGGCGATAGTGGATAATGTATCTAAGCTGTTGGGGCGGCCGGTGCGGACGGCCCTGGCAACGCGAGCGGCGATTACCGCGGCCATTGATGTTGCCTATGAGCAGAAAAATACCGTCATTGAGGAAGTTGCCGAGGAACTGGATCAGCAAAATTTAGAACAGCTTGTCGATGAGGCGCAAAGCAGCGATGACCTGCTGGATGTGGTCAACCGCCCGCCGGTGATTCGCCTGGTTAATGATATTCTGTTTCGCGCCCTGCAGATGCGGGCCAGCGATATTCATATTCATCCGTATGAAACGAAGATTCAGGTACGGTATCGCGTGGACGGCATTTTGTATGATACGCTGTCGCTGAACCGCAATGTGCTGTCGCTGATTATCTCGCGTATTAAGGTGATGGCGGGGATGGATATCGCCGAGCGGCGCATGCCGCAGGATGGTCGCTGTACGGTGCGCGTCGGGCAGCGGGAAATTGATTTGCGCGTCAGTACCGTGCCGACCAGCTATGGCGAGCGGGCGGTTCTGCGTATTCTGGATAAAAGTACGGGGCTTTTGACCTTAGAGGAACTGGGCTTTTGGGAAGAAGACCGCGAAGTCTTTGACAAGATGATTAACCGCTCGCACGGCGTGATTTTTGTAACCGGGCCGACGGGTTCAGGTAAAAGTACGACGCTGTATGCGTGTTTGAATCGGATTGACTCGAAGGTCAAGAATATTATGACCGTCGAGGACCCGATTGAATATCAGCTTGCCGGCATCAGTCAGATGCAGGTGTCGAGCAAAAAGGGTATGACGTTTGTCAACTCGCTGCGTCATATCCTGCGTCAGGACCCGGATGTGATCATGGTCGGCGAAGTCCGCGACCGCGAGACGGCGGCGATGGCGATTCAGTCGTCCCTGACCGGTCACCTTGTGTTTTCGACGCTGCACACCAATGACGCGGCCGGTGCGGTTAGCCGTCTGCTGGATTTTGGGGTTGAGCCGTATCTGGTCAGTTCGTCGCTGATTTGCGTGCTGGCCCAGCGTCTGGTGCGGCGGATTTGTCCGGACTGCAAACAGGCGTATGAACCGCCGGCACACGAGCTGCGCGAGCTGGGGATTGCCCAGGATACGCCTCAGGCGAAGTTTTATGTCGGGGCCGGCTGCGCGAAGTGCATTGAAACGGGCTATCGCGGGCGAACGGGGATTTATGAGCTGATGACGATTACCGAAGAAATTCGGGAAATGGTGTATCAGCGGCACAGTGCCGGAGCGATCAAGAAAAAAGCTCTCGAACAGGGGATGCAGACGCTGCGCATGGATGGAGGTCGCAAGATCCTGGCCGGAATGACGACGATTGCCGAAGTGCTGAGAGTTACCCAGGCAGACGCGGGATAAGGTAATTAAAATTTTAGATTGTAAATTGTAGAATGAATAAGGAAGACCTGAAAATTAGAACCAAAGCGTTTGCTCATCGCTGTGTCAAGTTGGCTCTGTCTCTACCTCGGACTATATTAGGTCGGCATATTTCTGGACAATTGATCCGATCTTCTACTTCTGTAGCGGCCAATTATCGAGCGGCATGCACAGGTCAGTCAAGAGCAGCATTTATTTCTAAGCTTGCCATATCGATTGAAGAAGTTGATGAGTCAGCTTTCTGGATGGAATTCCTAACAGATGAAAAACTGGTTAAAAATACACTGGTTTCTGGATTAATTCAGGAAGCAAATGAGTTAAAAGCGATTTTTGTTTCTTCGCAACAAACAGCCAGAAAAAATGCAGGGAAATAGTTCAGCGTATGGAAAAATTAACAATCTACAATCTACAATCTACAATTTACAATGCCCAGATTTAGTTATATTGCAATTTCGCCCTCGAAAAAGACCGAAAAGGGCGT
>JBHJNC010000247.1:0-13699 GCA_048497675.1 Gimesia maris | reverse complement strand
TTGAATGTTTTGGCGTTCGGATAAAGCTTGAAGACGTCGGCAGAATACTTCCAGTCGACATCACACAATGCAACAATATTCTCGGTCTCAGCGACAGCAGCAATATTGTTTCTGCCCATTCCCCCTACACCAATCCCGGCGATATTGAGTTTATTATTAGCAGATGGTACTCCCGCTGACCCTAATACATGCCTTGGAATAAAAGTAAACATCGCACCCGCTGCAGCAGAACCAAGAAAAGTACGTCGTGTGATCTGATTAACACTCATAAACAACCTCGCTTTCTTTTACCATAAAGACTAAAGTAAAATAATAATTCAAAAAAACGCTTTATATATATCCGGGAAATCAGAACCACCTGCAGTTAAACATGTGATCTAATTTCCATTACTGACTCAAATCCAATCGGAATTAGTGTTTGGCGTTTTCCTCGACGATAACTGAATCGGATCCCTTTTTTGAACCGACCAATGGACTGTCATCCGCTTTTAAGTCTCCAAGAGCATATTGAATTCCGCACAGATAATGCTGCAGAATTTCCGGCGTCCAGGTGATATGCGGATTATGCCCCAAAGAGCAATAAAAAATACGACCTCGATCAAACCGCTTTATCCAACTAATCCCGGTATCCATATCTTCCGGAGTTATATCTTTGACATTACGCGTAGCTGGATCATTCATATCCAGGCTCATCAGCACACGCTGATTGCGGCGATCATAAAACGGTTTGTTTGTACGATAAATCTCATCCTGAACCTTAAACCCTTTGCCGCCGAAAGGCTTAGTTAGCGGATGATTTGGGTCGTCAATTTTAATGGCACAGGTGTCGCCTGCACCCCAGGGATGCCCCTGGAACTGTCCGCCGATCATCATCGCCGCTTCGGGCCACTCATAAAAGTTGTCGGTTGCGGCATGAATACCAATAATCCCCTTGCCGCCCCGAACAAAGTCCATCAACGCCTTTTTCTGGGACTCATCAAAGATTAGCCGAGTGGTATTATTAAAACAAATCCCATCGAAGCGGCTCAATGACTCCTTGGTAAAAATCGCCATGTCGTCGCTCAGCTCGACTGTAAACGATCCTGTCTTTTGACCCATAATTTCCAGCGCTTTGGCCCAGTAGGGTATACTGTCGTGAGCATAACCTTTGCACAGATTAAATACCAGCAGCGTTCGGTGACGTTCTGGCACCACAACAGGTTTATCCGGCATCGCAGTTCGCATCTTCTCAACTTGCTCGTTTGTCACAGTATTTGCCGTAATAGGGACAGCAACGCCGGCCAAAAGAACCATCGCTGAGAAAACCTTAATGAACATCTTAACGACAACTCCGCTCAATATACGGCCTTATTTATCAAAGGCGGCGTCAAAGGCAACGCTTGACGGCTCAAAATCAACCTTTTTCACAAATGCACATGCCTCTTTGGCGCCGTGCATACGATCCATACCGCTGTCTTCCCACTCAACCGAAAGCGGCCCGCGATAGCCGATTTGATTGAGAGTACGTATAATATTTTCAAAATCAATTCCGCCGCGTCCCAACGAGCGGAAATCCCAGCCGCGGCCGGGCTTTCCGTAGTTCAAATGTGAACCCAAAATCCCGCTGTAACCATCAAGCTGCAAAGCCGCATCCTTCATATGAACATGATAAATGCGGTCCGAAAACTCTTGTAAAAACCGAACCGGGTTAACCATCTGCCAGTGCAGGTGGCTCGGATCGAAGTTGAAGCCAAATGTTTTCCGGTGCTTGACCGCGTCCAGTGCCATTTTTGACGTCACAATATCAAAGGCAATTTCCGTCGGATGTACTTCCAGAGCAAACCGAACTCCGCACTCATCGAAAACATCGAATATTGGATTCCACATCCTTGCAAAATAGGCAAAACCGTCTTGAATCATTTTATCCGAAACCGGAGGAAAACTATACAGCATATGCCAAATACTCGAGCCCACAAACCCATTGACTACATTGACACCCATATTTTTCGCTGCATGAGCAGTGGCTTTCATTGCTTTAACCGCCCAATCCCGCTTTTTGTCGGCATTGCCGGCACAATCTTCAGGAGCAAACATATCCGACCGACTGTCATTGTTTAAATCACAGACGAGTTGGCCGGCCAAATGGTTACTGATCGCATATAATTTTAGGCCATTTTTTTCCAGAATGGCCTTCTGTTTATTGCAATAGGCCTTATCCTCGGCAGCCTTAAATACATCCAGATGATCGCCCCAGCAGGCCAATTCTAAACCATCATAGCCCAATGAGGCCATTTTCTTAGCCAAATCCTCAAGGGTCATATCTGCCCATTGTCCAGTAAATAATGTTACAGGTCTTGCCATAATTAATCTCCTTAAAAGTAATAACCGGGTGGTTATTTTTTAAATGTGGTCCATTTCTGTTTGCTTGTTGCGCTGGCTAATAATGTCTGTAAAAACAGCATTCCGCGAAGGCCATCTTCAACATTTGGAAAGTCTAAGGCCATCGGTTCCGGCTTACGCTTTAAAATCCGTGCACAGACGGCATCGGCAAAATTCTTATAAATATTCGCCATCGCCTCGATAAATGCTTCGGGATGCCCAGAAGGCAAACGTGTCGCCCTGCCGGCCGCGGCGCTGAATGCTCCGACATAATCATTTCCACGCTTATAAACCTGCTCCGGCTGTCCCATCATCTTGACATGGAGATAATTGGGATGTTCCTGATGCCACTCCAATCCGCCCTTTTCACCATAGACCCAAATAGCCAGATTGTTTTCCTCTCCTACAGACACCTGACTGGCATGCAAGACACCGCGTGCACCATTATTATACTTAACCAGACAATTCACATCATCATCCAGCTTTCGGCCTTGGACAAAAGTGGTCAATTCGGCACACAAATGGGTCATTTTCAATCCCGTAATGTATTCCGCGAGATTTTCTGCGTGAGTTCCGATATCCCCGCCGCAGCCGGAACCGCCGCTTTGCTTAGGGTCGGTTCTCCAGGAAGCCTGCTGCTGACCAGTTCTTTCCAAAGCCGTGGCAAGCCAGCCCTGAGGGTACTGCACAACAATTTTACGTATCTTGCCGAGATTTCCCTTTTTAACCATATCGCGTGCCAATTTCACCATAGGATAGCCGGTGTAATTATGCATCAAACCAAACACGCGTTTAGTCTTTTTGACGATCTGAACCAATGATTTCGCTTCGGCAACACTAATTGTCATGGGCTTTTCGCACATCACATCAAAGCCTGCCTCAAGCAGGGCCTTAGCCATGGGATAATGACAATTATTAGGTGTACAGACCGCAACAAAATCCATTCGTTCTCCATCCGGAAGTTTGGTTTCTGCGGCAATCATTTCCTGATAACTCGAATATACGCGAGAAGGGTGTAAATGTAATTGTTTACCCATTTGGTGTGATTTATCAGGATTGATGTCAAATGCCCCCCCAACAATCTCAATCGCTCCATCCAGACGGGCGGCTTTACGATGAACTTCGCCAATAAATGCACCCGGTCCTCCCCCAATCATGCCCATTTTCAGCTTTCTATTCAGGTCCATACCAAATTCCTCTCTATAGTTTTAGTATTCTGACATAAAATTTCCTTGACTATAGTATATTTTTTTAGAAAATCTACAAATATTCGCCAGTGGTAAATATTAAACAACTGCAAAGATATACCCTATGCAAAAAATGGTAAAACCCAAACCGGCAATTTTTTATGACGTAGACGGCACACATAAAGCCGACACCTGCGAAAATCTTAAAGCCGCAAAAAAACGAAATGAATTGTTCCACGCCGCATACGCTCACGGCTGCTATCCGGGCGTCAAAATGCCCCCCAAAATGCTGCCTGAATTGTGTGTCGCATGCATTTGGGATGCCAACAAAGACCAGTCATGGGGCCTTCCAATGCACCGCAATGAAGGGATTGAATTCGGCTATCTGACCCGGGGCAATCTGGATTTTATCGTTGAAGATACCCCCTATTTGCTCAAAGCAGGCAATTTAACCGTAACTCGTCCCTGGCAGCCGCATCAGGTCGGAAACCCCCTCATTAAAGCCAGCCGGATGCACTGGCTGATTATTGACGTCGGGGTCCGCCGACCGAATGATCCATGGAAATGGCCATCTTGGATTAATTTTGCCCCTCATGACCTGCAGAAACTCACTCGCCTGCTTAGTCACAATGAGCAAGTCGTCTGGCAAGGAAACAAATATATCGAACGATGCTTTGAAAAAATCGCTGAATATGTCGAACGCAACGAAGAGCCGGAACGGGTCCAAACCCGCCTGCAATTGCATATTAATGAGCTGTTTTTAGAACTCTATGAGATGCTGCAAAGCACAAATATCGAATTGGATGCCTGCTTAAGCAGTGCTCGACGCAGTGTTGAAATGTTCTTAAGCGGCCTGACCGAGCATATCGACTATCCCTGGACCCTTGAAGAGATGGCCCGGCACTGCAATTTAGGACGCAGTCAATTTGCGAATTATTGCAAGCGTATCACCAATATGACCGCTGCGGAATATCTGACTCACTGCAGGATTGAAAAAGCAAAATCGCTTCTCAGCCTAAATACAGATATGAATATACTGGATATAGCACTATCTTGCGGATTTGAATCCAGCCAATACTTTGCAACCGTATTCCGAAAAAATACCGGCCATACCCCTTCACACTATAAAGAAAATCATACACAGATCTCCGAAGCAAGGAACCAATCTGCCATCTCTGCATGATAATCAGCAAAGAAAAAAGGACAGCAGAGCACATTACCCTGCTGTCCTTGTATTTTGACTTTAGCCAACCGTATTACCCAATTGTATCAACAACAGCCTTGAGCAACACTTCCGGCTTGACGGGTTTTTCAAGGATTTGCTTAACCGGCAGCCATGTTTCATCGGGTTCAAATCCAAAAGACAGATTCATTTCTCTGCGGACTCCCGTAACCATCACAACTGGCGTACCCTTGACTTCAGCGGTCTGCTGCAGCTCTCGCGCAACGGTGAAACCTTCATCTTTGGTGTTCATCATCACATCCAGAAGAATCAAGTTCGGTTTTTCAGCTTTAGCTTTAGCTATACCATCTTTGCCATTGGACGCTGAGGCGACCTGATAACCTTTGGCTTCGAGCAGATTTACCACAGACTCCACAAAATCGGGGTCGTCATCAATTACCAAAATCTTTTTTGCCATCTCAGTACTCCTGTATCTTTGTTATATACATTTATTATCAAGCAAAAGACTCTGTGCCTGACCTATTTTATAACCTATTTTTGTTCCGTTGTCTCGCAAATTCTGCTCTTTTTTTCACAAAGAATGCAGAAAAAGGGACAAAATACATTTTTTAAGCCACCTGGGCCGCCTTCCGGTACTGATTTATCAGCGATATGACCTTTTTAGAGTCTAATTCTCCATATATCTTGTCATCAATCATAATAACTGGAGCAATCCCGCAAGCCCCAAGACAGCGGGCTTCCTGCAGGGTAAACAGGCGGTCTTCGGTAGTCTGGCCTACCGAGATATTAAGTTCCCGCTTAAGCGTATCCAGAACTTCGGACGCTCCCTTGACATAACAAGCCGTCCCCATGCAGACGCTGACGATATGCTTGCCGACGGGTTTCAGATTAAAGTAGTGATAAAATGTCGCTACTCCCCAGATATGGGCGGTTGGAATCTGCATCAACTCGGCAACCATGTCCATCACGTCTCGAGGCAGATAGCCGAACATGCCCTGCACTTTGTGCAAAACCGCAATCAGATACGAATCCGGATATTCTTTTTTTGAACAATCGGCAACAAATGCTTTCAGTTCATTTACTTGGTCTTGTGTTATTTCTGACATCGCTCTAAACCTTTATTTTAGGGAATCTTTGGGGATAATTCCTTTGGGGAATTTCTGTTTATAATGGGTATGCAGCAGTTTGTGAGAAACAGGGCTGCCCGGCCGCTGGAGGAATTCTTTATAGAGTTTCTGAACATCCGGGTTATCGTGACTGCGGCGAATCGTCTTGGAACGGTCTTCATTGTACAGCGCCTCAGCCCGTTTTTGCAAAGCATCCTGGTCCAGCGGAATTGAGTTGGCGCCGGCATACGGCTGACCACCGCCGCCTATGCAGCCGCCCGGACAGCCCATAATCTCGATAAAGTGATATTTATTCGGATCTCTGCGGACTTCATCCAGAAGCTTGCAGGCATTGCCCAGACCGTGCGCAACAGCCACACGAATCTCCTGGCCATCCATCACCAATGTGCCTTCTTTGATGCCTTTCAAACCGCGAATGGCCTCAACTTCGATATCAACCAGTGTTTGTCCGGTATATAATTCGTACGCGGTACGAATCGCCGCTTCCATCACACCGCCGGTTGTTCCGAATATCACACCGGCACCGCTGGACATTCCAATCGGATGATCCTGCTGTTCGGGCTTCAGATTAATAAAGTCGATACCGGCCGACTTGATCATCCAGGCGATTTCACGGGTAGTCACGACAATATCCGTAGCGACCATCCCTTCGACCATCAGTTCAGGCCGTGCAGCCTCATACTTTTTCGCCGTACAGCACATCGCAGCGACGCTGAAAATTTTCTTTGGATCGATGCCCATTTTCTGAGCAAAATAGGTCTTGGTTAATGCGCTTTGCATGGACATCGGAGATTTGCATGTCGAAATATTTTCGATCAAGTCGGGATAGAACTGCTCTAAGCACTTCATCCAGGCGCTGGAACACGACGTAATCATCGGCAGCTTGCCTTTGTTCTGGACGCGCTCCAGAAATTCTGTCGCTTCTTCCATAATCGTCAGGTCCGCCGAAAATTGGGTATCGAAGACATAATCAAAGCCCAGCTTTCGCAGCGCTGCGACGAGCTGACCTTCCATATTTCCGCCAGGCTCCAGACCGAACGCCTCGCCAATAGCCGCACGAACCGAGGGAGCAAACTGTGCGACTTTGATGATCGTCGGGTCATTGAGCTTTTCGAACAGCTCCTGGGTGTAGTTCTTTTCCAGGAATGCCGCCGTCGGGCAGACATTAATACACTGACCGCAGGCGGTACAGACGCTTTCTTTCATCGGCATATTATACGCCGGCATCACCACGGTATTGAATCCGCGATGTGCCTGTGTGAGGTTGTGAACCTGCTGGACTTCCGAGCACATTCTCACGCAGCGGCCGCACAGAATGCACTTATCCGGATTACGAATGACCGCTTCGCCGGACAGGTCGATTCCGTACTGCTTGCGTTCGCCTTCGAAATGGCGGGCCCGAATCCCCATCGATGACGCCAGACGCTGCAATTCACAATTGCCGTCACGCTCACAGGTATGACAATCCATCGGGTGATTATCCAAAAGCAGCTCTACGATATCGCGACGGGCCTTGCGCAATTCCTGCGTATTGGTTTGGATTTTCATTCCGTCGCTGACCGGATAGGCACACGAAGCTACAAAGCTCTTGGCGCCTTCAACTTCTACGATACAGACGCGGCAAGCGCCCTCGATGGACAGCTTGGGATGATAGCACAGACGGGGGATATGGAAACCCAGTTTGTCCGCCGCCTGCATAATCGTCTGGTTCGGCTCTATTTTATATTCTTTGCCGTTGATGTATATGGTAATCATTTTATTCATTTTTATTCCTTGTGTCTTGGGCGATTAACCTTTGTCAATCGCGCTGAACTTACACGCTTGATAACACTGACCGCACTTGATGCACTTGCTCTGATCAAGACGATGCTTTTCTTTCCGGGTACCATCGATAGCCGCCACTGGGCAAACACGCTTGCAGGCGCCGCACCCGACACAATTGTCATTGATTGTGTAGCTGAGCATCGATGCACATCTGCCGGCACGACATTTCTTATTATGGACGTGCTCTTCATATTCCTCACGGAAATTCTTGATCGTGCTCAGAATCGGATTCGGAGCCGACTGTCCCAGCCCGCACAGAGAGGACTTTTTAATCATCGTCCCGAGCCGTTCCAGTTTATCGATATCGCCCGGCAGCCCTTTGCCTTCCGTAATCCGTGTCAGGATTTCCAGCATCCGCTTGGTTCCTTCACGGCACGGCGTACACTTGCCGCAGGACTCATCCTGAGTAAACTCAATGAAGAATTTCGCCAAATTGACCATGCAGGAATCTTCGTCAATCACAATCATCCCGCCCGACCCCATAATCGACCCGGCCTTGGCCAGCGATTCATAATCGATCGGGGTATCCAGATACTCCGCAGGAAGCATCCCGCCGCTGGGACCGCCGGTCTGAATGGCTTTGAATTTCCGGTTGCCGGGGATTCCGCCGCCGATATCAAACACGATTTCACGAAGCGTCGTTCCCATCGGGACTTCCACAAGGCCGGTATTATTAACCTTGCCGGCCAGAGCAAAAACCTTCGTCCCTTTGCTGGTTGCCGTACCAATGGACGAAAACCATTCGCCGCTGTCGAGGATAATCACCGGGATATTGGCCCAGGTTTCGACATTGTTAATCAGCGTAGGCTTTCCAAACAAACCCGAGACCGAGGGGAACGGCGGACGCGGACGAGGCATCCCGCGGGATCCTTCAATCGAGTGAATCAGTGCCGTCTCTTCACCGCAAACGAACGCTCCGGCTCCCAGGCGGATTTCGATATCAAACGAGAAATTGGACCCCAAAATATTGTTGCCCAAAAAGCCCTGCTCACGGGCAGCGGCAATGGCTTTTTCCAGCCGCTTGATGGCCAGCGGGTATTCGGCTCGAATATATACGATACCCTTGCTGGAACCAATCGCGTATCCGCCGATGATCATACCTTCAATCACGGTATGCGGGTCGCCTTCAATCGCGCTGCGGTCCATAAACGCACCGGGGTCACCCTCGTCGGCATTGCAAATCACATACTTTTCCGGACCGGGCTGCTTGGCCGTAAATTCCCATTTCATGCCTGTCGGGAATCCTGCACCGCCGCGGCCGCGAAGTCCGCTTTTCTTGACTTCCGCGACAACCTGCTCAGGCGTCATATCGGTCAACACCTTAGCCAGTGCTTCATACCCGCGCAAAGACAGATAGTCGTCAATATTTTCCGGATCGATAATACCGCAGTTGCGAAGCGTAATACGCATCTGCTTGCCGAAGAAATCGACATCGCCGAAAATACGGAAAAACCGATTATACAGATGGTCTTCACTGATCACCAGGCGGGCCAGCGGCTTCTTATTGACAAGATGCGACTCAACGATTTCCGCGATATCTTTTTCCGTGATATGACCGTACATCACGTAGCCGGGATTGACGATCATAATCGGCCCTTTGGCGCACATCCCAAGGCAGCCGCTCAAGTGGATGCTTGTTTTATCTTTCAGGCCATGCTTTTCCAGCTCGCGATCCAGAGCGTGGCGAATCTGCTTGGAATGCTTGCAGACACAGGCAGTCCCGTCGCACAGCGTAATCTTATACTGAATTTTTGACACCTCGGTTATCCTTTCTGTTCATATAGTATATCATCTCTAACCGCCGACAAATCCGGCCTGTTAGATCAGCCATTCACGAATCACTTCACCTTTTTTGATATGCTTTTCAATAATATCTTTCGCACGCTGAGGAGTTACTTTTCCATATTTGTATGGAATTTTGCCTTCCTCGACCACCTCGACCGTCGGCTCGAGATTGCAACGGCCCGCACAGCCCTTTTGGCTCAGATACACGTCCGTCAGTCCGTTGGCGATAGCCTGACGGAAAACATCCATCACCTCTTTGGAGCCGGCCGCAATTTCACACGTCGCCATGCCCACATATACCCGCTTGGTGGACAAATATCCCTTGCTGATAATCCGCGATACCGCGGCAGCACGTTTCTTTTTGATAATATCCAATGGCGTTACCACAATTTATCCCCTTTCAATCGTAAAGATAAATGAATTTCCATGTTCTTTGGCTTCAACATCGATAGTCCCGCCATGGGCTTCGACGATCTGCCTTGTAATATAAAGTCCAAGACCGGTACCTTTGACCAATTTCTTTTCAGGCACATCCAGTCTGGAGAATTTCTTAAACAGCATCTGTTTCTGTTCCGCCGTAATCGGACGGCTGTCATTATAGACTTCCACGGTCACGTATTTTTCATCCTGCCGGGTTTTAAGGATTATCGACCCGTTGTCCACCCCATATTTGGCGGCATTATTCACCAGATTATTGGCAACGATCTGCAGCAAATCCTGATCCGCATGAACCCGAATCGACGCATCCATTTCGTTGCTCAGCCTCATTCCGCGGTCGGCAATCTGCTTGGCAAAAGTCTGAACCGCCGGCTCGAAGATATCCTGCCACAGGTTGATAAACGACCTGTTAAGTTCCAGATTGCCGCGTTCAATTCGGCTCAAATTCAAAAATTTCTTGACCGTCGCGGCCAGATAATCCAGATTGCGGCAGATTGAATCGACCGCTCTTTTCTGCTTAAAGTTAATCATTCCCAAAAAGCCGTCGCGGATCGAATAAGCATTCATCATCGCCGAAGACAAAATACCCTTCAGCTCATGGGCCACAAAACCCATCAGATCCATATAGCTTTTGTTCAGCTCGGCCAGTTTTTCGTTTGTAACCTTCAGACTCTTTTCGCGTTCTTCCAGCTTCACGCTCATCTCGTTGAATGACTCGGCCAGTTCATTCATCTCAATCATCGAACCGGAGCCTTCAACTTCATGCCCCAGCTCGCCATGAGCCAGTTTTTTGGTCGCATCGACAATGCGGGTCAGGGGACGGCTGATTGAGCCGGAAAGCCACACCGCCAGCGAAATCGACCCCGCCGACGCCAGCAGAATCACAATCACAAACATCGCCAGGGCCTTGGCCGCCATGACATTAAACGGCATTTCCAATATCCCTACATACAGCATTCCAATGACTATGCCGTCTATATTGCGAATCGGCTCATAAGCCGTCATATACCAGCGGTTGACCACAAACGCACGATCATGCCACTGAAACCCCTGCTCAACGACACGCTGGTACACTTCCTGGCTGACGCGTGTTCCGATCGCACGATTGCCGCTTTCATCCAGTACGTTGGTCGCGATCCGCACATCGTCCTGGAAAACCGTGACGGTTCCAACCGGCCATTTGTCATACATTTCCTTGCCGAAAACCAGGTCGCGTATGCGGTCCACCAGGTAGTAGTCCTGATTGGCAATTCTGCCGCCGTAAATCACCTCCGCCACCGAGCCATTCTTATCCAGCACAGCAAGAGCACACTCTTTGGCCATTGCCGATTCCAGCAGCTTCAAAGACAAAGCACGTGCTTTAGGCGTCTCGATAACCGATATCCGGCTGCGGCTCTGGATCTCTTGACTCATCAGGCCTAATTCGGTCGTCCCCATAATCCGGGTTCCGCATACCATTTTGGCGGTCTTAAACGCTTCGCGGACAATCTCGCTCGAATGATTCGATGCTGCAGCGCCATCGATACGATATAGATAATCCAGCCTCATCTTCAATCGCAGGCTTTCCAGGTCGCCGCTGAAATCGACCAGGCTCATAACGTCGCCAATACGGTCAACCTCGCCGTTATAGACCATCCTGGCCCCGACTAAATAATTCGCCACCTGGCGTTCAGCACGGGCATAGATATCTTCTTTGATGACATAGAATCCCAAAGCAAATACACTAACCCCGAGAACAAGAATAATCGCCAAAAAAGCCAGTAAGATTCGGTTTTTCAGCCGTCGAGTTTTCATTCGTTTTCTTCGGTCTCCGCTGGAGCTCCGGCATTCACAAAGTAAATCAGGTTTTCAAGCTCGACTTCTAAATTAATACTGCTGACAACCGCATTGTTCGAACCACGCAGCTGGATTGGCGCGAAATTCAAAATCCCCCGAATTCCGGCCGAAATGATCAATTCCGAAACATGGTGCGCCGCAACATCCGGAACCGCCAAAATTGCAATCTTCACACCATGTGTCTGAATATACTCACGAAATTCTTCTAAGGGCAAAATCGGTATTTCCGCCATTTTATTATATTTGGCAGGGTCAATATCAAATCCCGCAACAACTTTAATACCGCCGGCCTCAAATCCACGATACCGCATCAAGGCCTTACCTATATTGCCCATCCCAACAATGACTACTTTTTGCAGCTCATTTTTGCCTAAGATATGACGGATTTTCTCGACCAGTTCATCAACCCGATAACCGCCCCGGCGATTGCCGGTTATCCCGAATAACGAAAAATCCTTACGGACTTGGGACGAAGTTACGCCCGCTGCATCAGCAAGATTACCCGAAAAGACCTTAACAAAGCCGAGGGATTTGAGCCTTTTTAACGCATTTTTATACCGCGATAACCGTATAATACATTTTCTGTTCATTATCATCGGGTCAACCTCGTTAAAAATCTATATCGTCAATAATTTTCAGGCTTTTTTCACATAATTAACACTATTTAGCACAATCTTGTAACAATTATACTGTTATAAATCCAAAATGCAAGTTTTATTGACTGTTTTTTCACAATAAATTAACTAAAAAACATAAATGCTTATAAAATCATTATCTTAACAAAATAAGTTGCCCAATATCGCTGTAGTTATATATAAATCTACATTAACTTGGTCGGGATGCCTACCTATTTTCACAATTACAGGAATTGAGGATATATCTATTTAGCTTCAAGATTTATTACATCTCTTTTTGGAGATTAAAGAGCGTTATTTCCGGCCGACAGTTAAACCGTACCGCTGCCCCGCTGGCACCGGCCCCACGGCAGGTATACCCCTTCATTGCCCCTTGCTGCCACAAGCCTTTCCGGATACGGCGTGGCACCGACGCACTGGAGATTATCGAAATCTCTCCGGGCAGACAAATCTGTCCTCCATGTGTATGCCCGCAAAGGCACAAATCAATACCCATCCCGGCCGCTCGCCGATACAACTCCGGGGAGTGTGAGAGCAAAATCGTACAGGCCTCAGCTGGTATCCCTCGCAAAGCCGCCTCCAAATCGTCCGCATAAAAATAATGACAGTCATCAACACCCGCAAACCAGAGTTTCTGCCCACAGCGTTCAATGGCAGCATTTTCATTCAGCAGCATCTGCACCCCCAGCGAGTCCAGGAGATGTGCAATCGGGGTGTAGTCATGATTACCAAGGACTCCCAACACCGGCGATTTTTGAACCAGCCCCTTTATAATCTTTTCAGTCAGAACCAGCACCTTATCCGACAGAAAATGTTCAAAACACGTATCCCCGCCAAAAACGCACAAATCATATTCTAACGGCTCAACAAGGCTTAGAATCTTTTCGGGAAGCGTATCAAACCGCTCTACGTGGATATCCGAAATCCATAATATCCGATATCCTGTAAACGCTGCCGGCAGCCGGGATAAAGCGATTTCTACGGATTCTAATCGCACATCCATCGCATTGCGGTATCCGCGTGAATAAAGCCCGCTCAACTTGACGATATGTTCTACAAGCGGATTTAGAAAGTCAAAATTCTCCCAATGCAGCGCACCCAGCATCCCGCGTTTGACCGCGTGCTGACTGCCCTCGTGTTCGATGCGTGTCCGATTGGGATGTATGGTGATCACGTCTGCTCGTGCTACTGATTCGGCTGTAATTCTTTCTGCAGTTTCTGCACCGCCTGAATCGAGTCGGGAATCGCCTGGTCCGCATATCTGCGTTTGCGAGCGGCAGCAACCAAGCCAACAAACAGGGGATGAGGACACAAGGGTCTTCCAGT
>JBHJNC010000246.1:0-19323 GCA_048497675.1 Gimesia maris | reverse complement strand
GCCTTGTTGGACTGCCCATACTGCCCCGCCCTCGAGGACTTCGTCGAGTCTGGCAGCATTTAATTTCAGCCGGCCCGTACTGCCCACACCGGCAGGAATCCGCCGGAAAAGCCGGTCGGCAATTTCGGTTTTGCGGGATTCGATATCCGCTATTTTCAAGCCGGTATGCAGCGTCCGCACGCCGCAGGCAATATCGAAACCCACACCGCCGGCAGAGATGATACCGCCTTTGTCCGGGTCAAATGCCCCGACTCCGCCGATACAAAAACCATAGCCCCAGTGGGCATCGGGCATCGCATACGATGCGGCAACAATTCCCGGCAGGCAAGCGACATTGCGGATTTGCTCGACAACTTTGTCATCCATTTCCGTTATCAGCGGTTCAGAAGCATAGATAATGCCGTCGACATTCATTCGGCCGGTCTTTTCAATCAGCCACTTATATTCGGAACGCTGTTTGACAAGTTTTCTGTTCATACGTCCACCACACACTGGGCCAGCCAGTGTCCTTTGTTATCCTGAGCAACCTTCAATTCCATATAGGTCGCCGCCTTGACTTCGACAGCGGTCGAATGCCGCTCGGTATCGATTTTTTCTCCGTAGGCAAACGCACGAAGCTTATTTCCGTCAATCTGCACTCGGAATTTGCTGAAGAGCATCTTGCGGACATCCATTTCGTAAATCAGCGCGTTGAGCCAGTCGGCCAGCAATATCTCCCTGTCGGGAGCATCGCATTGAATTTCAACCAATTCAAGAGGCTTAACGGTTTTCGGATCACAAATCACCTGCACCAATGCAAACGCGGCACATTCAAACGCACCTTCGAGCGTGTTATCTATGCCACGAATGCCGATATCGGCCAGATGATGAAAATGTTCCCACATGGCCAAATCCTTCTCTTTCGACTTTATTATTTAGTATCGATAATGTTCCGGCTTAAACGGACCATCACTGGAAATACCCAGGTAGGCGGCCTGTTTTTTGGTCAGCTTGGTGATATTCCCGCCAAGGGCCTCAACATGCATTTTGGCCACTTCTTCATCCAGTTTCTTCTGGAGCGTATAGACGCCGGGCTTGAGGTTTTCCGTTGCCAGCCAGATCTGAGCCAGACACTGATTAGTAAAACTATTGCTCATCACAAAGCTCGGATGCCCCATAGCACAGCCCAAATTGACCAGACGCCCTTCTGCAAGGACAATCACTGATTTCCCGGACGGCAGGGTCCATTTATCAACCTGAGGCTTAATGGTCAGCTTCCTGCATTTGGGATTGTGTTCCAAATGTGTCATCTGGATTTCACTGTCAAAGTGGCCGATATTACAGATAATGGCTTCGTCCTTCATCTGTTCTATGTGTTTGCCGGTAATGACATCACAGCAGCCGGTGGCGGTAACAAAAATATCGCCCTGTGCTGCAGCTTGCTCCATCGTAACGACTTCGTAGCCTTCCATCATCGCCTGCAGGGCACAGATCGGGTCGATCTCAGTAATCATCACACGGGCTCCAAAACCGCGCATCGACTGGGCACAGCCTTTGCCCACATCGCCATAGCCGCAGACGACAACCACTTTTCCGGCAACCATTACATCGGTGGCACGCTTAATGCCGTCAGCAAGTGACTCGCGGCAGCCATAAAGGTTATCGAACTTGCTTTTGGTTACCGAGTCATTGACGTTGATAGCCGGGAAGGGAAGCTCGCCGGCAGCGGCGAGTTGATACAGACGATGGACGCCGGTAGTGGTTTCTTCAGACACGCCGCGGAGTTTCTTGGCAACATTTGTCCACTTTTTGGGGTGAGCCTTAACACTTGCGGCCAAACGATCAAGAATTATCTTAAACTCTTTATTGTCTGTCTTTTTCTGGATCAACTTGGGATTCTTTTCGCATTTCATCCCATGAACCACCATCAATGTTGCATCACCGCCGTCATCCACAATTGCATCCGGCCCGGAGCCATCAGGCCAGGTCAGCATTTGCTCGGTACACCACCAGTACTCTTCAAGAGTTTCGCCTTTCCAGGCAAAAACAGCCGTTTTGCCCCGCGCGGCAATTGCAGCAGCAGCATGATCCTGCGTAGAAAAGATATTACAGGATGCCCAGCGGACATCGGCGCCCAGAACTTCAAGCGTCTCAATCAGCATTGCCGTTTGGATGGTCATATGAAGACTGCCGGCGATTTTAAGCCCTTTGAGGGGTTTGATCTTGCCGTACTTCTTACGGACGGCCATCAAGCCGGGCATTTCCTTTTCGGCAAGCTGCATTTCCCGCCGCCCCCATTGAGCAAGTGTAATGTCCTTTACTTTATAGGGTAATGTTAAATCCAGTGGTTGAACGCTGTTAGCGACGTTTTTCACGTTTTTCTTCATCTGTATTCCTTTTTCCATAACTCGTTATAAAATCGCATTATATATTGAATAATACCGGCTTGCAATACTCAAAAACCAGAAATTATAGACATTTTTGAACGGGAAAACATAGCGGTGCGGCAAGTTTAACGCTTGCAAAAAGACTTCTTTTATGAGACAATTCATATATAATAGTGGTAGGATGTGCGCGCAGGGAGACCCTGCGAATAATAGAGTAGCAAGGACAATAATAATGACCGATAGTTTTGGTTCATTTTGTGATGATTTTTATGTAGATTTAGGGGTTAATACCCAGCTCGAACTGCCTTCGCAGCGGGACACGGTTCTAAGTTTTTTCGAGCAGATTCGCAAACGCTTCCCCAAAATGGTTAATTTTACCCGTCGGGACGACGGAGAATATCTGCTGGAAGAAGAAAAAGACAGCGCAAAGTATCGCTGGGTCAGCCTTGAAAGCGAACGGCTGATTGCCGGCTGTGCCGAACCGGACAAACTCGAAGAAGCCTATGCCCTGCATCGCGAGGTTCTGGATTTGATGCCTTATATGCTCGGCGTTACGGCGTTGGATATTGACTCAATCGATATCACATTTACCATGGATTTCGATTATCAGGGCAACCACGACGAGGTTATCGCCGAGGCACTGCTGGCCGGTTCCAGTTTTGGCTCGATGTTTGATATCAACGGCGCAAAGACCATTGGATGCAATCCGTCGATGATTGTTTCGCTCAGCGAAGACTACCGGCTTCAGGCCCGAATCGCGGTCGAATCCCGTACGACGCTGTATGATTTGAAGAACGAGAAGTTCAAACAGGCTGAACCCATCAGTCTGTATTTCACCATACGCCGGCATCCGAGTCCGATGACTGCGGCGGAGCTAATTGAATCGTATCGTAAACAGTGTGCCATGGCTGAACAGATGATGTTTGACCGAGTATTGCCTTATTTCGTTCAGCCGCTGGTCAGCGCAATCGCCCAAAGAAGATAATGATTACACAGATAAGGAAGGACCCTATGAGCATTGAAGCGCCTCTCAGCAAGTACCGCAAACACAACACGATGATCTTTATTGGAATTCTGGTTATCCTCAGCGTGTGGTTCTGGTACGATGGCCACTATAATCAGAAATTTATTGATAAGCACACTGTCAATGGAAACCCCGACAGCACGCTGGTTTTTAACCGTAAAAGTCCGCCGTATATCCTGGCGGCAGCGGCTATTCTGGCGATTCGATTCTGGCTGAATAAAGATAAGAAAGTGGTTGCCGATGACCAGGGGCTGCATTGTGATGGCTTGACCATCCCCTATGACAAAATCGAAAGCATTGACAAGACGCATTTTGAATCTAAAGGCGTTTTTATTGTTCACTATCAGGACAGTGGTCAAAAAAAGGAAGTCAAACTCAGTGATCGCGCCTATGATAACATGCCCGCGATACTGGATCACCTTGTATCAAAGATTACCAGTTAGGCACAATTGCCTTTTAACGTTTAAGCGGATACGAAATTATTCTAATTGGAAAACGAGACGATGAATTTCTGTGTTGTTGGATTACAGTGGGGCGATGAAGGAAAAGGCAAAGTAGTGGATATTCTGGCCGAAAAGGCAGATATGGTTGTCCGCTACAGCGGCGGCGCCAATGCCGGCCATACCGTGATTATCGGCGATACCAAATTTGCTCTGCACATTATGCCTTCCGGAGCGGTTCGACCCGAAACCACCTGTGTCATAGCCAACGGCGTGGTCGTTGACCCGGCCGTTTTGCTTGATGAGATCGCCGGTCTGGAACAAAAAGGCTTGAGCTTAAAAGGCCGCCTTTGGATCAGTTCATTCGCCCACATGGTAATGGATTATCACAAACTCGAAGACCGCCTGCGTGAAGAATCACTCGGAGCCGGCAAGATTGGCACCACCGCACGAGGCATCGGCCCCTGCTATGCCGACAAGACACACCGCAGTTTTGCTTTGCGGATGTGTGATCTGCTGGACACCGAGGTATTAAAGACCAAATTGAAGACCATCATCGACTACAAAAACAAACTCTTTTCGGCGCTGTATCAGGCATCGCCGGTTTCATTTGATGAGATTTACCAGAAGTGCATCAGCTTCAGCAAACAGCTTTCACCGTATATTTGCAATACCACCGAGCTGCTGCACAAGGCAATGAGCCAGAATAAAACGATTCTGTTTGAAGGCGCCCAAGGCTCTCTGCTGGATATTGACCATGGGACTTTCCCCTTTGTTACCAGTTCCAATGCCAGCGCACTGGGATTGGGTGCGGGCTGCGGAATACCGCCTCAAAAAGTACAGCGATTCATTGGCGTTGTCAAAGCCTATATGACACGCGTCGGCAGCGGCCCATTCCCTGCCGAACAGGACAATGAAATTGGAAACCGGATTCGCGAAAAAGGCCATGAATACGGCACAACCACCGGACGACCCCGCCGCTGCGGCTGGTTTGACACGGTCGCAGTAAGATATTCGGCGAGCATCAGCGGAATAACAGACATCGCGATGATGCATCTGGACACGCTGTCTGGATTTGACGAATTAAAAATCTGCACCGCTTACGAAATCGACGGCAAAAAAACAGACTTCTTCCCTGCCGACTCGACGCTGCTTTCAAAAGCCAAATGCGTCTATCAAACGTTGCCGGGGTGGAAGGAAGATTTAACACAAATTACCAGCTTTGACAGGCTTCCCCAGACGGCACAAAATTATGTCAAAACCGTCGAGCAGATCTTAGGCGTACCGATTAAGATGATCGGTGTCGGACCAAAACGAAATCAGGTTATTTCACGCTAATGGCTGAGAACAACGATTTTGATACAAAAAAAGTGCGATGTGCTGAACGCCTGGGAATCACGTCGGCGGGTATTCCGCGGCATATAGCCATCGTCATGGACGGCAATGGACGCTGGGCGACCGAACGGGGACTTCCGAGATTTCGCGGCCATGAACAGGGCGCCAAAGTTGTTCAATCCGTCGCACAATACTGCGTTGATAATGGCGTCGAGTTCCTGACGCTTTACTCATTCAGCATGCAAAACTGGAAACGGCCCAAAGAAGAGGTTGATTTCCTGATGCACCTGTATGTTATTTACCTGGAAGGCATACGGCCGCAGCTGATGGAAAACAATGCCCGCCTGATTCACCTGGGCAGGCGCGATCGCTTGCCGCAAAGCGTCCTTGATGCGATTGATGAAACCATGAGACTGACGGCTGGCAATACCGGATTGACCATCGGCCTGGCCCTAAACTATGCCTCACAGACGGAAATTTCCGATGCGGCGGCGGCACTGGCACGCGATTGTGCTGCCGGCAAAATACGTCCGGAAGACATCGATGAAAAACGGTTTTCCGATTACCTTTACACTGCCGGCTGGCCCGATGTGGATTTATGCATACGCACCAGCGGCGAGATGCGAATAAGCAATTTCCTGTTGTGGCAAATTGCATACTCGGAATTTTACATCACACCAACCTACTGGCCGGATTTCAATGAAAGCCTGATGGATCAGGCGATTTTGTCTTATTCGCATCGAAACCGGCGATTCGGCGATGTGAAATCCGCTCAAATCAAATAGACCTTTGCGCCTATGCTAAAGTACCGATTAATATTTGGAACGTTGATGATACTGCTGTTTGTCGGGATTACCTTGCTGGACGGACATCTGGATGGAACTCTGACAAAGGCCGCACCGGACAAACCTATCCGAGCCACTTTGTTTGCCCTAATGGTTGCCCTGCTGGCCATTCCCGCACAATTTGAATTAGGCAATCTGATTAAACAGACCGGCGCACACCTATTCAAATGTGTTACAATTCCTGTGGCAATGTTAATGGCAACTGGGATTTATTGGGCTCAATTTACCGACACCCCCAGATTCTTTACAGGGTATATCCTTTTTTTGCCTGCGTTTTCATTTCTTGCATTGTTTCTCATCCAAGCACTGAAATTTGGCACAGAAGGAACGATTCGCAATGTTTCGGCCTCGTTTTTTTCGATTATTTATCTTGGTCTGTTATGTGGCTTTATTCTCGGCACCCGGATAGCTTGGGGCCCCTGGGTTCTCTTGCACTTTATTTTCACTGTAAAGTGCTCTGACATAGGCGCTTACACGCTTGGCAGACTAATTGGCAGACATAAATTATGCCCCCGTATTAGTCCCGGTAAAACCTGGGAAGGCTTAGGGGGAGCAGCGGCATTTGCCGCGATCGTATCCTTTGTTTTTTCCTATTATTGTGGTATAATGTCTAACTTGTGGGCAATCGGCTTTGGTGCGGTCTTTGGCATTCTCGGTCAGTTAGGTGATTTGATTGAATCCATGATTAAGCGGGATGCTGCTGCCAAGGATTCGTCATCCAGTATCCCCGGATTCGGAGGCTTGCTGGATGTGATCGATTCACCGCTTGCCACTGCGCCGGCGGCTTTTGCGGCATATCTGTTTTTGTTACGGTAACAGGAATTGAATTTGGAATTAAAAATACAACTTGAATCAGACACAGAAAGGCTGGAATTATTTGGTCCGGCTGATGCGCATTTGCGTTTACTCAAAAACAGTCTGAATATCCAAATTACCGCTCGCAACGGCAGTATAATCCTGACCGGAGAACCCGAATTAGTACGTCGTGCCGCAGAGGTCATCAATCTGATGCAGCAGCGGATATTGAATCGAAAAAGCGTTACGGAAAGCGATATCAAAGAATTCCTTGCCAATGCCGCAATCGCCAAAGCGCGAGCTGAGCATGGAAATGTTATCGAGGTTTACTCCCATAAAGGCGTCATCGAACCCTTTACTGCTGGCCAGAGGCGTTATATCGAAACAATGATCAAAAACGACATGACGTTTTGTATTGGTCCAGCCGGGACGGGCAAAACCTATCTGGCTGTTGCCGTTGCGGTTTCCATGCTGAAGAAAAAAGAAATCCGCAAAATCGTCCTGGCCCGCCCCGCCGTTGAGGCCGGTGAACGTCTGGGCTTTTTGCCCGGCGACCTGCAGGCCAAGGTCAATCCTTATCTGCGTCCGCTTTTTGACAGCCTGGAAGATATGATGGAATTCGGACAGATGCGGAAGCTGATGGAAATGGACATCATTGAAGTGATTCCGCTGGCTTTTATGCGAGGCCGAACCCTCAATGAAGCAGTTGTCATTTGTGATGAGGCCCAAAATACAACATCATCTCAGATGCTGATGTTTCTAACGCGTCTTGGCCGGGGCTCGAAAATGATCGTTACCGGCGACATCACGCAGACCGACCTGGAACGCGGCCAGACTAGCGGCCTGATCGATGCTGCTGCCAAACTGAAAGGAATCGAAGGAATCGGTTTTATCGAGCTGGAACGCGCCGACATCGTGCGGCATAAATTAGTTCATCGGATTGTACAGGCCTATGGCCAGAATAAAAATAATTTATAAATGACACGGTATGCTTTTCGGAAATAAAAAAATCAGTGCTCGCCGTCAGCAGGTCCGCAACACCATGGCTGCGGAACGATTCAGCCGTATCAGCGCTATTGTGAACAGTTCGTATCCGGGAGCCATCGGCGTGCTGATACTGTTTGTCGTCGGCTGCGTTTATCTGCTCGGATTGGACACATCCGACAAGACCGTCTTGACCGTCTTGTTTTCCAGTTTTAAGCCCCCCCTCGAACTGCTGGCCCTGGCCGCAATTGTCAGTTTGATCTGCCTGGCCGCCGCCTTGTATATTCATCATTATCAGCCCCGCATCATCGGACGCCCTTCGCGATGTCTGAATTTAGCAATTTTGCTGTGGCTGCTGCTCGCTTTGACGCGAATCGGCTCGATGTATCCCGAATGGCAGTACCTCGCCACAGGCACAGCGATCACTTGTGCGATGATTTTGACGATTGTTTACGACCAGCGTTTCGCCTTAGGCATAAGTTTGTTCTATTCCATATTAGCCTGTTTTGCGGTCGGCCGGATTGCAACCGTCGAACTGTTTTTGACGATGATGTCCGGCGCGGTGGTATGCTGCTACAGTCTAAAGGAAATCCGCACGCGAATGAAGTTGGTCGAAGTCTCAACGGCGGCGGCAGTCGTCGTTTTCATTATCGCCGCTGGGATGCAGACCATTCAACTCGTCCCCCTCGGTGAGGTGTTTGACCAGATGGCGTTATCTGATAAAATCCGCAAAGTAATCACCCCGGCCGCGTATGCCTCTGCGATCACACTTGCCGTCGGCATTGTCATCCAGGCCTTTCTGCCGGTCATCGAACGCGTCTTTAAAGTCGCTACCAGTATGACCCTGATGGAATACAGCGACGCCAACCAGCCGCTGCTGCGGAAATTGGCCGTTGAGGCGCCGGGCACATTCAGCCACAGCCTGCTGATCGGCTCGATGGCGGAAACCGCCGCCGAAAGCATCGGAGCCAAAGGGCTTCTGTGCCGCGTAGGCGCTTATTATCATGACATTGGAAAAATCAACAAACCCGATTATTTCGTCGAAAACCAGATGGGCGCCGCCAGCCGCCACCAGCAGCTGTCGCCGGCAATGAGCCAATTGGTCATCGTCGGCCATGTCAAGGATGGCGTCGAAATCGCCCGTGAATTCGGATTGCCGTCCGTACTGCAGCAATTCATTGAAAGCCACCACGGCACAACGCTGATGGAATATTTTTATAACGAAGCCCGCAAACGGCAGGATGAAAAATCATCACCCGTTTCCGAGGCGGAATTCCGCTATCCAGGCCCCAAACCGAGATCCAAAGAGGCGGCCATTGTGATGCTGACAGACGCATGTGAAAGCGCCACACGAACTCTGGTCGATCCGACACCGACTAAAATCGAAACTCTCGTGCATACTATAGCGATCAAACGCCTGCAGGATGGACAGTTTGACGAGTGCGATTTGAGCCTTAAGGAGCTGAGCCGAATTGAAGATTCGCTTGCCAAATCGCTCGCGGCCTATCATCACGGGCGTATTGCGTATCCTAAACCGAATGACATCGAGATTTCTCAGCAAAAGACCGTCACTGGTAACGGCATTAAATCCTGATGGCGCAGATAAAACCGAAAAAGCCCAAAATGACTGTGCGTATCTCTCGCCAGTCATCGTGTGATGCAGTCGACGTATCCCAGTTAACGCGTCTGGTGCGTTTTGTCTGTCGGCGGTTTAAGGTTAATCATGCCGTTATCCACATCAGTCTTGTGGATGACGCCGCCATTAAATTACTGCACAAGCGGTTTTTTAATACCTCCAAAACAACAGATGTCATCAGCTTTGATTTGTCCGACCCGCAGGCCGGCCAAAGGGTGTTTGACATCATTATTAATACCGATCAGGCTTTTCGTCAAGCATCCAAACGCCGCCATTCGGTCGCCGCGGAAACGGCGCTGTACTTAGTTCACGGCCTGCTGCACCAGCTCGGCTTCGACGATTTAACCATCGCAAAAGCAAAAAAAATGCACCTTGAGGAAGACCTGATCCTGCAGGAAGCAGGGTACGGCGCGGTCTATCAAACGCCAATGAAAGGAAAACGGATTTGAACCAAACGCAGATTCTGATAATACTGATTGCGGTATTGACGGCGGGATCGCTGTTTTTTTCGCTGCACACGCTGGCAATGCGCGGCATCGCCAAAGTCAAGTTGCGGGACGCATTCCGCAAGGCAGGCAAAGAAGACAAACTGGACTCATTTATCAAACAAAGCGAGGCGATGAGCCTGACCTGCGGATTTTTCCGGCTGCTGTGCAACTCGGGCATTATTTTCAGCGTACTGTATCTGTATTCCGGCAAACACTATATTATCAGTTTTGCCATCAGCGCAGCCGTCATTGAGATTTTTACCCTGCTGATTCCGCATTCGTGGTCAAAGCATGCCGGCGAGGCAATCCTGCCCAGAACATATCCTATCTTGTCCATCCTGGCATTGCTGCTCAAACCCGTGCTTAAAATGGCCGAGCTGCATGACCGTCTGGTTCGCCGAATTGTCGGGGCTCCGGCGTTTGTTTCCGATGAACAAAAGGAAGAACAGCTTTTAAGTGCCGTAGAGCAGAGCAAAATTGAAGGCGTGGTCGATGAAGAAGAAATGGATATGATTGAAAATGTGCTCGAGCTGGACGAAACGACCGCCGAGCAGATTATGACGCCGCGGACGGATATGGTCGCCCTGCCCGTAGAAGCCGATTTGCCGTCCGTCCTGAAAATCATCGCCGAACAGGGACATTCCCGCATCCCGATTTATGACGGTTCGATTGACAATATTCTGGGGATCCTTTATGTCAAAGACCTGCTGACCGAATTGGGCGGCGAATCCAGGACGATTAATCTGCGGGAAAAAATGCGCAAGGCATACTTTGTCCCCGAAACCAAGCCGCTGCGCGATTTACTGCATGAATTTAAATCACAAAAACTGCATATCGCCGTGGTACTCGACGAGTATGGCGGCACCGCGGGCATTGTTACCATTGAGGATATTCTTGAGCAGCTTGTCGGCGAAATCGATGACGAATATGACCAAGCCGAACCGGAAGAATTCCGCAAAATCAGCGACACTATTGCCGAAGCAGACGCTCGTATGTATATTGATGATGTCAACAGCGCCTTTGAAATCGAATTGCCCGAAGATGAAGATTACGATACGCTGGGCGGATTCGTCTTTTCGCATTTAGGATATATTCCCAAGACCGGCGAAACATTTGACTACCAGCGTCTGCGGCTGACCATCGTCGCCGCCGAAGCCCGCAGCGTCAAACGGGTACGGATTGAAAAAAGGCCCAATGAGGAAAAACAGAATCCCTGATTCGCTATGAACCAGAAAAAAGATCAGGCCATTTGCCTGCGTACCGTCAGTTATTCGGACACCTCACAAATCGTTACGCTGCTGACCCGTGAGCACGGTAAGATTGCCTGTATGGCCAAAGGCTCCAAACGGGCCAAATCCGCGATGGACGGGGCAATTGAAATTTTTTCCTTCGGTCCGGTGGTGTTCACGTCCCCCAAAGAAGACGGGCTGACGACGCTGATTGAATTCAGTCAGCAGCTTCGATTTCGGCAGCTGCGGCAAAATCTTTTTGCGCTCAACAGCGGTTTGCTCGCGGCTGAATTAATTGAGTCGCTGACCGAAATGAGCGACCCGCATCCGGAGCTATTTGACATCTTTGCGATGTTTTTAGACAGCCTCCAGGTACAAAAAAACACCTCGGAACAGCTTTGGCGGCTTATCGGGTTTGAAATCAAACTGCTGCGCGAAATCGGGCTGGCGCCGGTAACCGACCGGTGCGCCAACTGCGGCGGGGCATTTTCAATTCAATGGAAATACGCTTATTTTTCCAGCGAAGCCAAAGGGCTGCTCTGCCCCGGATGCGACACTGCGTTTATCGACAAATTCCGTCTGGATATTGCCGCCGCCGCGGCGATGGCACATCCTTCAACCCTTGATAAGACTTCCCCGCCGGCACTGGCGGCGATTCATAAATCTATGCTGAATCATTTTTCCGCACTCCTGCATCGCACCCCCAAAACCGCAGCGTTCTTTTTAACTCAGTAGCCCCCTGCTTTAGAATTCTTTTTTTTAGTTGTCAGTGGCCGTCTCCGCGATACAATAGATAGAAATATTAACTTTTTTTAGGGAGAATGAATTATGAAAAAGATGATTTTAGTCAGTATTGTTTTAGGGAGTTTGTGCATCATTGGCTGCAGCAAAAAAGAGCCTTTGCCCCAGCCGACACCGGAACCGGCAATCAAACCCGAAGCTGCCCCTCAGGCGTCTTTTGATATGAAAGCCGTACAGGAAACCACGCAGAAGGCAGCCCAAGCCGTCCAGCCCACTGTCGAACAAGCCAAGCAGGCCCTGCAAACCGCCGCAGCTGAAGTGGACCTAACCAGCTCCATTGAATCGCTCAAGGAGCAGGCCAAGCAAATGAGTGTCGACGCCCTGAAGGCCACCGCTGAAAAATACAAAGAGCAGTTCCTTGCAACCAAGAGTGACCTGGCAGCAAAGACAGAAAGTCTGGCCAAAATTCCTCTGACCGAAAAACTCGGCGCAGAAGCTCAGGCTTTAACCGGCGATATCAAGACCCTGACGACCACCATGGCGTCCCTGAAAGATCGTATGATGATCTATGTCGATGCACTGAAAGCACAAGGAATTGACATCAGCGCATTTAACCTGTAAGTCATCGCCGCAAAACAAAATAGGGATTTTCGAACAGCTCGAAAATCCCTATTTTTACGCGTTTGAGTGCTTACAGCTCGGGTACCACTTCGGGATAGACCTGGCCGGTGGGGGTAATTTTAAAGACATAAATCAAACCAGGACGCAGCTTAGAATACACCGCATTGCCATAGACTGCTTCTATATCGTACTGTTTAAGCAGCTCCGTATCATTGGCCAATTGCCAGATATGCTCCCAAAACATCTGCCGATACCGCGGCGGCAGCAGTGTAAGCACATCACCATAGCGGGCTGGCTCCTTGCCGATCTCTTCAATCGGAAATCCCTGTTGCGGCGTCATTTTTTCGCCGTAAATCCGGCGCCACAGATACAGCGCGCGGGCTTTGCCGTCCATCACCATCTGCGAACCAAATTTGATAATCAGTGCATCAAAATGAACCACGTCGCCTTCGATAGTGTATTCTTTTTCGAGAATCTTTTTGAGCTTGTCCCTGCGGTCGGTTTCGACAAACCGCAGCGTCGTAAAGAGTCTGCCGTTGGGGTCTGTTTCCTGCCGGATCACTTTGGCATAGCCAATCTGTTCTTCCGTTGTCAGGTTAGTGATCGCCTGTTTCAGCTCGGCATTTTCCGTCAAAAGCCGATGGATGGTCATCGCCCCCTGATAAGCGGTTCTGCCAAGATACCAAACGCCTACCCCCAAAGGAATCAGGGCTATAAGTGTTATAATATTTCGAATCTTCATCTGTTCAACAATCCAATAAACTACGGTTATTTTGTCAAATAGACCTCAACTGCCTTTACCGCTTTTTCACGGCTTGATAAGTCAGGATAAACTGCTGCATCTTTGACACCCAGCTTCGCCAGCAGCTGCGAGGTCAAAACCCGCACCTGTTGAGCCTGGTCAATTGCATCGGCCAAAATCCGCATCGACTCCTGCGGCGAATGAAATCCCATTCCATTGGAAGCGGATACAAAATCCCAGCGGAATTGAGCGTGCCGCAGCATCTGCCGAAGGGGCTTTAGTTCCCCATCGTCCGCCCCGGCCTTCATGGCAGCAGCAATATCAAAATGTGCCTTAACGATGGCTTTTTCCGCTTTCAGTTTCGTATCCCGCACCTTGGTCTGAATGCCCTCAACCCGCTGTCGAATTTCATCCTCGCTCCAGCGGTGACAAACGGCACAGCTGTTGGCGATATTGAGCAGCGGACTTTGCACATGATGGTCCGTAAACTTCATGCCGCCCTCAGTGAAATACGGCATATGACAATCCGCGCAGGATACCCCCCGATAAGCGTGAATACCCGTTACATACAATTCATAATCAGGATGCTGGGCCTTGATAATTGGCGTCTTGGATACCGGATGAACCCAGTCGGAAAACTCAACCGCATCATAATACTCAATCATTGCTTCGACACTGGTCCCTTTTTGCCAGGGGAACGTCAGATAGTTTTTCAACCCGGCCGCCTCATCCGTTTTAAAGTAGTACTCCACATGGCACTGAGCACAGACCAGAGACCGCATTTGCTGATGCGTAGCCTGGCTGATTTCGGTTCCGCCATGAGCAAACCCTTCGATCAATCCGGGACGTGTAATCCGCAGCTGCATCGTCTTGGGATCATGGCAATCCTGGCAGCCTATCGGGTGTATAATTTCGCCGGTCAGATCATGAAAATTCGAGGCATAAAATTCCTTAACGCCCATCTTATTCATCATCCGGGGAACATCCGTGCTTTTGCAGGTCCAGCAGGTCGCGGGATTAAACGGGGTCTTAATGCGTTTGGTATGCTTGACATCCTCAACCGCCCAATAGTGACCGCGAGCCTGCTTGTAATCTTTGGAAAATCCGTAGCCGGCAAAGAGGACTACCTGGTACGGGTCGGCATCCAGATAATCACGGGGGACTGACCCGCCATACATCGTCTGGGTATGGCTGATGGCCGTTTTCTTATAGGTCTCATACTCACGCGGCCAATTTTCTCCCCATACGGCATTATTCGGCTCAAAATCCGCGATAGGCTTAACAACCATCTGCGGCCGCTGGGATTCCCAGCGGCGTTCCATCACCGATACCGACAGCAGCCCCAATCCCGCAACAACTGCCGCAGTAATAATCACAATCACCCCGCCTGCCCACAGCGGAATACGAATTTCTTTTTTGTCCGAATTAGGGTTTGTCATTTGAAACCTCCTGCACATCGATAGGTAATCCCGCTTTCGGCAGCTCTGGCCGAAGCACTGACGGAGAAGCGGATAAACTCCGCACCTCACCGTGAATATTCTGATGGCAATCCCAGCATTTCCGTTCGCTGACCCCTGCCAGCCGTACCATCTGCAGCTGGTCCTCGTGACAACGCAGACAATTCCGCTGAACAACCGGAACCGCCGTCGCCGAAAGGTGCATCACCTGCGGCTCTGCCCGCATCGTATAAATGGCCGAATGTTTCGTCCCATCCAACCCCTTAAACGCCCACTTGGCGGCCGGATTCTCATGGGGCACATGGCAATCCGTACAGACCGTACTATGCCCATGGCTGCCGCGCTGCCAGCTGACATAAGCATCCGTCATTACATGGCAATTGATACACGTCTTGGGCGAATCAGAAAGATAGGATGTCGCATTGGCAATTCGAATCAGCACCACGCCAATCCCCACGGCCACCCCTATCAGCGCATAAAAAAACACTTGCCATTTCCGTCCCAGCCCGCACAGACCAAAGACGGCGTCGGCAAGTGTTTTTAAGATACGGCTTATCATGCTGCTCACTTAGAACTTATAACCTTTTCGTTGTGAATATGCAGATGACGTTGAGGAAATGGAATTGTAAAACCATTTTGCTCAAGCGAAATTTTAATTTTCTCCTGCAGGTCAAAATGCGTCGGCCAGTAATCGGCAGGCTTTACCCACGGGCGGACCGCGATATTCACTGAACTGTCCCCAAGCCCCAGAACCGAAACAACCGGAGCCGGATCAGGCAAAATACGGCTGTCCGTATTCAATACCGAGGTAATAACCTGCTTGGCCTTAGCAATATCGTCGCTGTATGAAATTCCAAACACCATATCCAGACGACGCTTATCATTCGCAGTATAATTTTTGATGCTGCCTCCGGTAATCTGAGCATTGGGCAGCACAATACGGACGTTGTCTGGCGAAAAAAGCACGGTGGTAAAAATCTGAATTTCCTGAACGACACCACCAACGCCCGCAGCCTCGATATAATCTCCAACCCGGAACGGCTTGAACGTAATCAGCAGCACCCCCGCGGCAAAATTGGCCAGCGACCCCTGCAGGGCCAATCCGACGGCAAGGCCGGCGGCGCCGATAACTGCGACAAAAGACGCTGTCTGCACACCCAGTTTGTCCAACGCCGCGACAGAAACATAAACCAGAAGCGTACAATATAGCAGATTGCGGGCAAATTTGCTCAACGTCGGGTCAATCTTAGCCCGAGTCAAACCCTTCTCAACCAATTCGGAAATCAGCCCTGCTACCCATCGTCCAATAAAGAATATCGCCGCCGCCGCAAGCAGCTTCAGCAGCATCTCAAGCCCATTGGTTGCCAAAAAGTTCACAACGGTATCCCACAGTTCTTTCGATTGCTTTATCACTGTTTGTGTCAATTCTGTCGTTGTTGTTGTATCCATAATTTAGTCCTATATAGAGCTACTCATTTTATCACAAAAAAAAGGCCATGGGCGCATTATACACCCACAGCCTTAGGGTTGCAATAGCCTGTTTATTCGTAGAAATTAGTCGCTTCGGTTTCCATTACTTCACGTCCAAGCTGCTTGCTCTTGAGCATCGTTGTAAAGCGAACATCGCCCGCCTTGACGGCCTTAATTTCCACACGCCAGGCCGCTTTAGCCTTCGGTGCCAGTGAAGCCAGCGGCTGGAAGGTAACCATACCGTCGGCAAAGCTGCCCGATGTCGCGCCGCCGGCACTGACAAACTGCATCGAATCTTCCAGCTTGCAGGTAATGACAATATCCGTATCCGGAGCCGAACCCTGGTTGGTTACGGTAACAATATAGGTTTCATTCTTGCCGACTTCAATCGGGTCGGAAACGTCAACCACTTCCAGCAGAATCGCCGCGATACCCATTACATCGGTCTTAGCCGAAGCCTTCACGCTTTCGGCACAAACCGCCGACGCCGAGGCAACATTGCTGAATGACCCCGCCGACTGAGGCATATAGCTGACAGTAACCTTGCTGCTCTGTCCCGGAGCAAGCGATGCCATCTTCCAGGTAATCTGGTTATTGGCAATCTGACCGCTATTAGACGCCAGAACCTCCGTAACGCCTGCAGGAATCGTATCCGTCAGGACCACATTCGTTGCCGCCGCGTCACCTTTATTGGCAACCGTAATATCATAGTTGACCGTGCGGCCAAGATACTGTTTGTCAAGTCCTGTCTTGGTAATTGCCAGAACGGGCTGTTTGACAACCGTGCCCACCGCTTCCGTTTCGGCTTTCAGATCGCCATCGCCCTTGGCCATCGCACCGCTCTTAAAGGAACCGGTCTTGGCGGCTTTAGCCATCACGGTATAAGCCATCGCCTTGCCCGGAGTCAGGTCGCCAACTTTGATATCGACCACTTTCTGGCCGGTCGCCAGCGTCAAGCCCTCAGCAAGCGTGTCGCTGATCATCACATTCTTGGCAACTCCGGTACCCTTGTTGGCAACCGTGTATTTCAAAGCGATCTGGTCGCACAGCAGTACTTCCGGCGTGGCGGTCTTTTCAATGGCTAAGGCAGGCTGGACAACCTGTGTCTTGGCACAGGCCGGCAGAATGTAAGTCGCGTTCGCACACGTTTCAACCCAGCCGACTTCTTTGGCAATCCCCGACACAACAATCTTCTGCTGAGCTTTCGGGCCTAAGCTGTCCATTTTCCACATCAATTCGTTGCCTTTAGGCTCGCTCGCCGGATTGGCACTCTTAAACGCAAAGTTCGCCGGCAACATATCCTTGATAACAATATCGGCCAACATCATATCCGTCAGATTGGTCACCAAAATCGTGTAATCAAACGGCTGACCGACTGCTACCGTTGCGGGCATTATTTTTTCGACTTTCAATGCTCCGCAGTTTAATTCCCCATACATGCGTGAAGCAGAATTGCATCCGGCCGCAGGAGCTGGTGCGGGTTTGGGTTCCGCCTTGACCGGTGCCGGGGTAGGTGAGGGCTTTTCTTTTGCCATACACGCGCAGCCGGTTAAGCCCAGAACCGCAACGCAGCACAATACCAACACTACATTCTTCATAAGATACCTCCATAAAATTAGGTTAATATTTGAGAAACAACGGGTGTGGAAATATCCTGAAAACTTTGCAGAATTGTATTTGCTCGCACATCCATGTTTTCTCCCCTTTCGGGTCTTCTCTTACCTTTTTCCTTCTTGCTGTATCTTGTCGAGTGTTATTTCAGTATAGAATTGAAATATCGAGATTGCAACTGTTTTTTTGCTTTTTTCCTATTTAAATTAAAACTATACATAGTTTATCTGAATAAAAGATTTCTTTTTACTTGTTCACCGCGAAAAAAAACGTAAAATCAAACCAAAAATCAGTTCTCTTGAGGTTTAACTATGCAGACTGCGTTATTGTTCATATTCGTGATAGTGTTAGTAGTTATTGTCGTTTTGTTGGCTTATGTGCTGACTACCCTGACTGGCACCCGCCGGGATATGGCCTCACAGGGCGGCACTGTTAACAGCCTCTCGCAGCAGCTCGACAGCCTGCGGTCCGCTCAGGAATCACTCGGCCAGTCACTCAATCAAAATCTCCAGGCCAGTCAGCAGAATCTCACCGCGTTTCTGACCGGCAGCGGCAAGACTCTCGGCGACCTCAAACAGCAGCTCGGCAATATCGAAGGCCAGAGCCGCCAGATGATTCAGCTGTCCGCCGACCTGCGAGGCCTGCAAAACATCCTCCAGTCGCCTAAGCTTCGCGGCCTGATGGGCGAATACTCGCTCGAAAACCTCCTCAAAGCCGCCCTGCCTGCCGAGCATTACCAATTGCAGTTCGGCTTCCGCTCCGGCCGCAAAGTCGACGCCCTCATCAAGCTGGCCGATTACGCCGTACCGGTCGACGCCAAATTCCCCCTCGAATCATTCCAAAAAATGTCCGAAGCCGCCGCCGATGATGAACGCGCCAAACTCCGCCGGCAATTTCTCAACGATGTAACCAAACACATCGACAAAATCGCCGACAGCTACATCCTGCCGGACGAAGGCACGCTCGATTTTGCCCTGATGTATATCCCGGCCGAGAATGTCTATTATGAAACCATCATCCGCCAGAATGAGGATAAGGTAGATTTGTCGGAATACGCCCGCTCACGCAAGGTGATTGCCGTATCGCCCAACCTGCTGTATGTGTACCTGATGACGGTGGTGATGGGCCTGCACGGCATGGCCATTGAAAAACAGGCCGAGACCATCCGCACGAATTTGCAGCGGCTCAACGCCGACTGGAACGCCTTCGCAGACGATTGGAAAGTGCTGGGCAACCACCTGCGACATGCCAATAACAAATTCGACGACGGCCAGAGAAAACTCGACCGCTTCGCACTGCAGTTAGAGTCTATCCAAAGAACCGACGCCTAAGCCCAAGTCCTTCGGAGTACACCATTTGAAGTCCAAGCTTCAGCTTGGCAATCTCTCCACGTCGGGTGCCGGCTTCAAGCTTCAATCGCAGCTTGTGAGTGGTCATTCAGAGGCAAAGCCGAAAAATCTATGAATTCAGCAAAATTCCAATCTGTCTTCTGACTTTCGACTCCTGACTTCTTGAGTATAAAAATTCCACAACTCACCA
>JBHJNC010000245.1:0-4168 GCA_048497675.1 Gimesia maris | reverse complement strand
GTCCGATCGATTTATGAAGCAGTATCTGTACCACCTTGCTCATGCTACCCAAGTGGTTAATCAAGGTGAATTCCGGTTAAAGAAACGAACTATCCAAAAAATCAATCGGCTGATTGGGAAAATTATGCAATCCCAAGAGGTTCGAGAGATTTTGGAGGATGATTCGCTGGATAACTAAAGACGCCTTTTGAGCGGACAATTGCATTTTTGACAAATAAGCTATAGAATACATACTTACGAACCGTGTCCTGATTTATTTAAAATTATAAAATACGTGGCAGATTATCGAAACATACTCATTATTAAACCGTCGGCGATTGGAGATATCGTTCATACGCTTCCAGCCTTAGGCTCGCTCCGCAAGTCATTTCCTCGGGCTAAGGTGACCTGGCTGATACGCAAGCAGTTTGCATCTCTTTTGGAATGTGTGCCGGGGGTTGATGAGCGAATTTTGTTTGATCGCAAACAGTTAGGACGGTGGTGGTGTTCACGGCAGTCGTTTGAAGAATTGCGCCGGTTCCTGGCAGACCTTCGTGGGCGGCACTTTGATATTGTGTTTGATTTTCAAGGATTATTCCGGACCGCATTTTTTGCCTGGCAGACCCGCTCATCCCGGCGTTATGGTATGGCGGAGGCTCGTGAATTTTCATCCTTGTTTTATACCCATCGCGTGTCTCGGCCCGAACAATCTTACCATGTACTGGATTATTATAATGCGATGGTTGCTGCGGCAGGGGGGACCGAGTTTTCGACGCAGGGAACGCTTGCCGCTCCAGAATCGGCCTGCGTGGCCTTGCGTCAGCGATTCAGTGAACTGGGCATTTTAGATAAACCTTATGCTGTATTGATTCCCGGTTCTGCCCATCAGTCGAAGTGCTGGCCGGTTGAGCGGTTTTCTCGTCTGGCTGAAAGGCTAACTCGTGAAATGGGGTTTACGGTCCTGGTTGCCGGCTCAGAATCGGAACGGACGCTGGCAGATACGCTTGCCAAAGGGGCTTGTGTGCCGGTTTTGAACTTCGCAGGTCAAACGACAATCTGTCAGCTGGTTGGGCTTCTTGGCGGAGCGAAATTGGTTGTTTCGAACGATACCGGCCCGGGCCATATTGCCGAAGGGATGGGGGTTCCAACGGTGCTGATTTTTGGTCATACCAATCCGCTTCGTGTAGGCCCCTACGGCAGAGCTCAGTCGGTTGCAGCCATTGAGCCCTGTGCTCGCGGGGGGGCAATTGAAAATTCTGACCCTCGATATCATATAGAAAATGTTTCAGAATCGCTGGTATGGGACAAAGTTGCAATGGCGATGGCCAGGGGAGGTCGGAATGAAGATTAAGCTTCGGCCGCGTTCGTTTATGCAGCGCATTATGCGGTCACTAATTGGTTTTATCAAATTTCGTCTTCTGCATATCGATGATACGCCGCAGCGGATTGCCCGCGGGATGGCGGTGGGGTTGTGGGTAGCCTGGACACCGCTGATGGGATTCCACATGCTTATTGCGCTGGGGTTGTCGATTCTGTTTCGTGCCAATAAGGCTCTGGCGATAGCTCTGGTCTGGCTGAGCAATCCGTTTACACTGATTCCGGTGTATCTGCCGGCGTATCTGGTGGGGCGGTTTTTTGTTGGCTGGGTGCATCCGGCGTCGCTTACGGATCCAAAGCAGGTTGCGGATTTGCTCGGGAATTTGTTTTCATTCCGCAATATGCTAAGCTGTCTGCATAGCACGGCTTTCTGGAAAGAACTGGCAGTCGTATTCGGCAAAATCGGCCTGGAAGTGTCTATCGGCGGCTTTGTGATCGGTTCTATTTTAGCGGCGCTGGGATATTATAGTTCATTACATCTGGTTCGTTATTACCGAGCCAAAAAAGGCCGTCGCCGCTTCCGGCATCACGTGGATTAATTTGGGCCCTTTATTTCTTGCGTTTATTCTGCTGCTTTAGCTTGATAGTCTTTTTTGTCGTTGGAGCCGCAGGCGCAGCAAGCTCTTTCATTTCAGGTATCTCTTTGAGTTCTTTAAGCTTATCGCGCAGGAACGCGGCTCGCTCAAAATCCAGCGCCTCGGCAGCGGTGAACATCTCGCTTTCCAGTTCGGCAATCATCTCCGTGCGGTCATAATCAGACTCGTCCAGATGAATCGCCTCGCGGGCGCGTTTGCGGGCGGCCAATTCATCCGACAATCCTCTCTGGATTTCCTTTTGAATCGTCTGCGGAGTAATGCCATGCTGCTGGTTGTAAGCAAGCTGCAGGCTGCGGCGGCGAGCGGTTTCGTCAATCGCTCGCTGCATCGACGGCGTGATAGTATCGGCATATAGGAATACAGTCGCATTGACATTGCGGGCGGTCCGGCCGATGGTCTGAATCAGCGACGTTTCCGACCGCAGGAAGCCTTCTTTGTCCGCATCCAATATCGCTACCAGCGATACTTCCGGCAGGTCGAGCCCTTCCCGCAAGAGGTTGATGCCAACCAATACATCGCATTCGCCGCTGCGCAGGTCGCGTAAGATATCCACCCGCGCCAGCGTTACGATATCGCTGTGCAGATAACGGCAGCGGATACCCTGCTGGGTGATGTAGCTGGACAAATCCTCCGCAAGCCGCTTGGTCAGCGTGGTTACCAGCACACGCTCTTTGGCGGCGATGCGTTTTTTGATTTCCTCCATCAGGTGCGGAATCTGCTCTCTGGCCGGATGCACGAAGATTTCCGGATCAACCAGACCCGTCGGACGGATAATCTGCTCAGCGATGCGCTGTTGGCTGAGTTCCAGTTCAAAAGGTGCCGGGGTGGCGGAGACGAAAACCACATGCTTCCACCGTTCATAGAATTCCTCAAACCGCAGCGGGCGATTGTCCATCGCGCTGGGCAGGCGAAAGCCGTGGTCAACGAGGACCTGCTTGCGGTTGCGGTCGCCGGCATACATCGCCCGAAGCTGCGGAATAGTCACATGCGATTCATCGATAAACAGCAGAAAATCGTCCGGCAGATAATCCAGCAGCGTAAAGGGGCGGCTGCCGGGCTTTAGGCCGGCCATGTGGCGGGCGTAGTTTTCGATGCCGCTGCAGTAACCGACCTCGCGAATCATCTCCAGGTCGTACAGCGTGCGGGCTTCGAGACGCTGGGCCTCGAGCAGCTTGCCTTCATGCCGGAGTTGAATCAGCCGCTGTTTCAGTTCCTCGGCGATGCTCAGGCAGGCGGCCTCAACGCGGTCGGCGGGCATAATATAATGCTTGGCCGGGTAGATAAAAAGCTGATGCTCCTGAGCCAGAATCTGGCCGGAGGTGGGGTTGACATAAGAGATTTTTTCGAGGGTATCGCCAAAAAACTCCAGACGCAAGGCAAACGATTCGTAGGACGGCCACAGCTCGACCGTATCGCCGCGGACGCGGATTTTGCCGCGCGAAAAGTCGATGTCGTTGCGGTCATACTGCAAATCCGCCAGCCGTCCGAGCAGCTCATTGCGGACGACCTCATCGCCCAGCCGCAAGCTGATAACACTGGCTTTGTAGTCCTCCGGCGAGCCTAAGCCGAAAATGCACGAGACACTGGCAACGACGATCACATCCTGACGGCTCATCAGGCTGGTCGTGGTCGATAGCCGCAGCCGGTCGAGCTCATCGTTGCGCGAAGCGTCTTTTTCGATATAGATATCCCGCTGGGGGATGTAGGCTTCGGGCTGGTAGTAATCGTAATAACTGACAAAGTACTCGACCGCGTTTTCGGGAAAAAGCTGTCGAAATTCCTCATAGAGCTGTGCAGCCAGGGTTTTATTGTGGGAAATCACCAGTGCCGGGCGTCTAAGCCGCTGGATGACATTGGCCATGGTGAAGGTCTTGCCGCTGCCGGTTACCCCCAGCAGGGTCTGGGCAGGGCAATCCCGTTCAAGCCACCCGGCCAGCTTGTCGATGGCCTGCGGCTGATCGCCCCGCGGTTCAAACGGACTATGAATTGTAAATTCGGACATAAAACGCTATTTCACGACACACAGTACAGCACAGCATTATACCACAGTGTGTCGGAAAAAGCATCTTTTTTATCTTATGCAAAAAACAGCAATATGACCGGTTATTTGCCCGCCTTTTGGGGCGAAGAAAAATCGTTCGACATTCTCCAGCACCGGTTGGTCTTTGGCAGGGCTCGAATAAATATAGTATGGAGCGCTTTTATAGCCTTCCAGA
>JBHJNC010000244.1:0-7581 GCA_048497675.1 Gimesia maris | reverse complement strand
GTTCTTCGAAGGCAGGGCTGATTGCAATGACCAAATGCCTGGCCAAGGAGCTTGCACCTGATATTACGGTGAATGCGATTGCCCCCGGCATTGTAACCTGGCCGAATCCTCCGGAGCATCCCAGTACCCAGAAACAGCTTTCACGTATTCCATTGGGGCGTTTTGCCAGGCCGGAAGAGATTGCTCAGACTGTCCTGTATTTGATCAAAAATGATTATGTTACCGGACAGGTTATTTGTGTTGATGGAGGCAGCGGAATTTAACACTTTCTTGAGGACTCAATGCGGCTGAATATCGCAAATCAGATTACGATAATGCGAATCATTCTGATCCTTCCGTTTGTGCTTTGTATGGTTTTGGCAGGGGATATACGGTTGGGCGACAAAGTCCGCTATATCGCAATAGGGATTTTTGTGATTATGGCGGTGAGCGACGCGGTCGATGGTTATTTGGCCCGGCGCAGAAACCAGATTACACGCCTTGGAACCTTTCTCGATCCTCTGGCGGATAAGCTCCTGATGACCTGTGCGTGTATCCTGTTGGCAGCCGAGAAAACAGCGGTGCCGGGTTTTCGGATGCCCTTAGAGCCGGTGGTCTTGATTTTGGGCAAAGATATTCTGATTTCGCTGGGGTTTATTACGGTGTATTTTCTGACGGGCCGTCTGTGGATTGTTCCTGTCTTTGCCGGCAAGCTTGCGACCTTTCTTCAGTTGATCATGGTTGCTTCAACCTTGATTGCCCCGGAGATGACGCAGTTGATGCCATACTGGAAAATGTGGGTTAAAATAAGCTGGTGGCTGGCAGGAATTATGGCTGCGGTCGCCGTTGTGATTTACATTTATAAAGGTTTGCGGTATATTGATACTTTCGAAAAACAGAAGTAGATATAATTTGGTTTTAAATATAGAATAAATAGGAATCTATGGAACACTTTAGTGAAATACCGCAAATTCTCGAGGATTTACGTCAGGGGCGAATGATTGTTTTGGTCGATGACGAGGATCGTGAAAATGAAGGCGATCTGGTCTGTGCGGCCGAAAAAACCACCCCGGAGATGGTCAATTTTATGGCCCAATACGGACGGGGAATGATTTGCGTTCCGATGCCTGGTGAGCTTTGCGACCATTTGGGTTTGCATCCTCAGACGCAAGAAAATACCGCTGCCTTAGGAACAGCGTTTACCGTAACCGTCGATGCCCGCGAGGGAATCACCACCGGTATCAGCGCTCATGACCGCGCAAAAACGATCAATCTGCTGTCAAAACGTGACGTCAAACCCCGCGAATTAGCCCGCCCTGGCCATATTTTTCCCTTACGTGCTCGTGACGGCGGCGTTCTGGTTCGTGTCGGCCAAACCGAAGGTTCTGTTGACTTAATGCGTCTGGCAGGCTTAGAACCGGTAGGCGTGATTTGTGAAATTATGAACGACGACGGCACAATGGCCCGCGTACCCGATCTGATTGAATACTGCAAAAAGCACAATCTGAAAATGACTTCGATTGCTAAACTGATTGAGTACCGTCTTCAGCGCGAACGTATCGTCCGGCGGATTCAAGAGGTGCATCTGCCGACGGATTACGGGATGTTCACGCTGATTGGCTATGAAAGCCCCGGTACGGCCGAGCCTCATTTGGCGCTGTGCAAAGGCGATATCGGCAAGCAGGATGCGCACGGAAACCCGATAGGAGTCGATAAGCCCGTTCTGGTCCGGGTGCATTCCGAGTGTCTGACCGGGGACCTGTTTCACTCGCAGCGATGTGAGTGCGGGAACCAGTTAATTGACGCGATGAAGATGATTGAAAAAGAGGGCATTGGCGCCCTGATTTATCTGCGGCAGGAAGGGCGAGGCATCGGCCTTGCCAATAAACTGAGGGCCTATAAACTGCAGGAAGAAGGCGCTGATACCTATGACGCCAATGTCAAGCTGGGCTTTGCGCCTGATAAGCGGGATTACGGCGTTGGGGCTCAGATTTGTCGGGATTTGGGACTTCGCAATATCCGCATTTTGACCAATAACCCCAAAAAAGTGGATCGTTTGGAAGTCTATGGCATCAAAATCGTCGAGCAGATTCCGCTGCGATCCAAACTCAGCGAACATAATTTAAAATACATGCAGACCAAAAAAGTCCGCTTCGGGCATCTGCTGGATGAAGACCTGTAATCCGGATAATAGACGACATTGGGATTCTTTTATCAGTACCGCTGTTCCTTAATTTTCTCAGAAAACACCAAGGATGGAATCGCGTATGTGGGGCACTTTATGGTGTGGATTTGTGCATTGATCCTCTATGCTCATCAAATTTACTTGTGAGCAAATCAAGATTAAAGGTCAAGCAATAACCTCCAAATAAGGAAAAGCATTTATGAAAGTTATCATTGTAGGCGGAGTTGCCGGCGGGGCATCGTGTGCGGCGCGTCTCCGCAGATTGAATGAAAAAGCTGACATTATCATGGTCGAACGCGGACCGTATGTTTCATACGCCAATTGCGGGCTGCCGTACTATGTCAGCGGTGTAATCGAAGAGGAATCCAAGCTTTTGGTTGCAACCGAGAAGATGTTTCGCGATGTATTTGCGATCGATTGCCGGACAAACTGTGAAGTGGTCGGCATCTCGCCCCAAAATAAAACCGTGGATATAAAAAACCATGCTACAGGCCAGGTTGCCACAGAGAAATATGACAAGCTGGTACTGTCGCCGGGGGCGGCGCCGATTCGTCCGTCTCTGCCCGGAATAGACCTTCCGGGCATATTTTCGGTTCGCACTGTGCCGGACGCCTGCAATATCCGCCAATGGATTGAACGGGATATTGACCGGTCCGCAGGCAAATCATTTACCGGTGTCGATACCGTATCGAAACCCAAGCGTGCGGTGGTGGTCGGCGGTGGATTCATTGGTCTGGAAATGGTGGAAAATCTGGTTCATCTCGGACTCGAAGTATCGCTGGTCGAGAAACTCAACCAGCTCATGCCGCCTCTGGATCCGGAAATGGCTCGGCTGGTCGAACGGTATCTGGTCAAGCACGGAGTTCAGTTTCAACTGAATGATGGTGTGGCTGGATTCCAAAAGGCCGCAGACGGGTCATTGGAGGTTCTGACGGATTCGGGCAATAAATATACTGCGGACATTGTGATTCTGGCCATCGGAGTACGCCCCGAGACCGGACTGGCAAAGATGGCCGGATTAGAGATCGGTCAGCGGGGAGGGATCCGTGTTGATGAACAGATGCGTACAAGTAATCCGGACATCTTTGCTGTTGGGGATGCGGCTGAAGTTAAGGATTTTGTGACCGGCCAATACACACTCATCCCGCTGGCAGGCCCGGCTAACCGTCAGGGCAGGATTGTCGCAGATGTAATCGCCGGGCATAAATCCCGTTACCGCGGTACCCAGGGTACCTCGATTTATAAATTATTCGAGGCGGCAATTGCCCAGACCGGCGCTTCCGAAAAACAGCTTCGGCAATCCGGGGATACGGATTATGAGAAAATTTACCTTTATCCGAATTCACATGCCAGCTATTATCCGGGCGCCAAAATACTGCCGATTAAGGTGTTGTTCAGGAGATCCGACGGACGTTTGCTCGGTGCGCAGGTTGTGGGGGAAGATGGTGTTGCCAAGCGGATCGATGCCTTTGCGATGGCCATTCAGATGGGCTGTACGGTTTATGATCTCGAAGAAGCGGAGCTAAGCTATGCTCCGCCGTTCGGCAGCGCGAAGGATCCGGTCAACTTCGCGGGAATGATTGCCGCCAATATCCTTCGCGGGGACATGCCGGTGTGTCACTGGGAAGATGCCGAGGGTGGGTTCTTGGTTGATGTTCGCAACCTTCCCGAAGTGCAGACCGAGTCGGTTCCGGGGGCACTCCATATTCCGCTGCCGCAATTGCGCAGCCGACTTGCGGAGTTACCCAAGAACAAGGAGATTATGGTTTTTTGCCGGTCTGCACAGCGATCCTACTATGCGACGCGAATTCTTTTACAGAATGGTTTTAAGGTCAGGAATATCTCCGGCGGTATGCTGTCAAGAGCGATGCATGGCATCGCTGAGATAAAGTAATCCAAAAAGGCCGTCCATGGGCACAATTATGCAGTTTCTTCAAACTGGCGTCATCGTCTTCTATGAAGACTTTTACGGTGACCATGGCGCAGGTCTCGGAGCCAGTCACCAGACCGGCTGGCCCGGCACCATTGCCGAACTGATCCGGCTTTTTGCATCTTTCGATGCCGCGGCGGTTCTGAAAGAAGGGAAAATGGCTGCTTTTGTTACGAATAGGCCCGACTAACATAATCTTATGAAAGGAGAAATTGAAAATGAAAACGAGAATCAAGAAGATCTGTTTATCTGTTTTTTTAAGTTTATTGAGTGTGTTTGTGTCTGCTGCTGTTCCCGGGGAGCAGGCTGCCGGATCTGTTTTTAAGCCGGAAGAACTGGAGCAGATGCTTGCTCCGATAGCCCTCTACCCGGATTCATTGCTTTCTCAGCTTCTGATGGCCTCAACGTATCCCCTTGAAGTGGTTCAGGCTCAGCGGTGGATTCAGCAGAACAGTGTGCTGGCTGGCGATGCTCTTACAGCAGAACTCGAGAAGCAAGCCTGGGACCCGAGCGTAAAATCACTTGTGGCTTTTCCCCAGGTCCTGGCGATGATGGATGAAAAACTGGAGTGGACTCAAAAGCTTGGTGATGCCTTTCTTGCCCAGCAGAAAGAGGTGATGGGTACAGTCCAGAAACTCCGCAAGAAAGCCCAGCAGACAGATAATCTCAAAGCGACCGGTCAGCTTGTTACAGTACAAGAGGATACAATCATCATTGAGTACGCGAATCCGGAAATTGTCTATGTGCCCACTTATGATCCTAATGTCGTTTATGGTGCATGGCCGTATCCGGCGTATCCGCCGTATTATTACTATCCGCCGGGATATTATCCGGGAGCACCCTATGTTGCCTTTACTTGCGGTGTCGCCTGGGGATATGCATGGGGCCACTGCGACTGGGATGATTGCGACATCGATATCGATGTGGACCACAACTATGATTTTAACAATAAGATAGACCGCGATAAATATGTGGAGCATTACAATAATTCGGGTCGTTTTGAAAACCGCAAAGGGAAGTGGCAGCATAATCCAGAAAATCGCAGGGGAGTTGCTTACCGAGATCTGAATACTGCACAGAAATTCAACCGTACGTCGACTTCGGATGCCGTCAAATCCCGCGAGGAATTTCGCGGTCGTGCAGAACAGGGACGACAAGACCTCGCCTCCGGAATTGCAGATAAGCCCAAAGGCTGGCAGGATATTGCACAGCGGGGCAATGTACAGACAGCAGACAGGGTCGGAACGCCTAATGTCGGGAAAGACCGTGTCGGCCAGGTAAGACCTCCATCCAGTGTTGGCGGTATCAACCGACCGGGAACGTTAAATACGGTCAGCCCCGGTCATGCCGCAAGACCTTCCGGCGGTGTTTCCGGCAGGGTTGGAGCTTTTGATGGCATCAATCAGGGCAGTACCGCCAGAAACTACAGCAGCAGAGGAGCCACGAGCCGTCAAAATATATCACGGCCAAGCGGTGCCGGAGGCGGCATGGGTGGGGCCGGCAGGGGAGGTGGTGCCAGAGGAGGCAGGAGATAACGCGGATATAATGTGAATGATTGTGACTAAAACGATGGAGAAAAAAATGGATACAAAAAAGTTTGACATAAAAATCTCAGGGATGAATCTGATAACCGGGTTTACGAGGGCGGCTTTGATAACGATTATGACAATTATTTTTGCCGATTTCGCGGCGGCAGTGCCGCAGCAACGGACTTTTGCTGCGGGCGAAGATGCCGTCAGCGCTTTGATGAAGGCGATGAGAGAGGAAAACAACACCGAATTGCTGGCAATTTTCGGTTCCGATGCCAATGACCTGATTTGCTCCGGCGACCCGGTTGCTGACCGCTTGAGGCGTGAGTTGTTTGTCCAAGCGTATGACCAGCAGCACCGGTTGAATAAGGAGGCAGATAAACTCGTTCTGATTGTAGGCAAAAACGAATGGCCGTTTCCAATACCGCTTATTCAGCAGGATCAGCAGTGGGTATTTGATACGGCTGCGGGCAAAGAAGAGATTTTAAACCGACGAATTGGCAGCAATGAGCTGCATACTATTCAGGTAATGCTGGCGATTGTCGATGCACAGCGTGAATACGCCATGATCGATCATGATGGCGACGGGTTGCTTGAATATGCTCAACAGTTTAGCAGCGATCCGAATACGCACAACGGTCTCTATTGGGAAACCAAAGAAGGCCAGCCCCCCAGCCCGCTGGGAGTTTTAGTGGCAAAGGCAAAACGGGAAGGCTATGAAAAAAGTTCTGCAGATCAGCCTCAACCCTATTTGGGTTATCTATATCGGATTCTTACCGGACAGGGAGAAAGTGCTGTTGGCGGCGGTTTTGACTATCTCGTCAAAGGTAGCATGATTGGCGGCTTTGCCGTGATTGCGTATCCTGCACAATATGGAAGCTCTGGGGTGATGACGTTTATCGTCAATCATGATGGGGTTGTTTATCAGAAAGATCTTGGTATGGAAACAGAAGAAAAAGCGATGAAAATGTCGCTTTTTGACCCCGACAAAACCTGGAGCAAAATAGAATAATGTGCCAATGAGGCATAACAGCCCTTTGGCGGTCATGATTGCGGTTCTCCAGATTCAATTGCGTTTGCCGTGAATCGGTTTGGGAACCGCTTTCGCCGGCAGCATCCATACGGCCTGTCAGGGTTGTCCGTCCCTGGTCAAGCCCAAAGATTTCTTTGAAATATCTTGACTTTTGGGCTTTTCAGATTTTAATGGGAATAATATACAGAATTAGGAATAATGCTGTAATGAAAGGATTTTATATGGTGGAGAAAACGTGTGAGTCAAAGGATATTTCCCGTCTTTTTTCTTTTATTCAGCCACATACAGCAGACGGTTGCTGTATGCCTACATTAACCATCTCATAGGAAAGGAAGCAAATTATGAAACTGACACTGACAGCGGTGTGTCTGGTTGCGGCAGTAATGGCTTGCGGCTGCGGCAGTACCAAAGCGAAAACTGGATTTTTGAGCGATTACTCCAAACTTAAGAAAGAGTCGGACAGCAGCTTACGGTATGTCAAAGAAAGCGCAATACCTCAATACTCCAGTTTTATGGTTGATCCGGTTAAAGTCATATACAGTCCGGACGCTAAATCCAAGGATAAACTAACAGCTCAACAGATTACCGACCTGACGAGTTATACGAATATGAAGATTCGTGAGGCGATTGAAAAAGCAGGCAAGAAGATTGTTTATCAGCCTGCCGCTGGAGTTGCCCGTATCCGGGTTGCGCTGACGGATATGGAAAAAGCCAGCCTGGTAACCGTTTTGCCGCAGGCGAACCTGCTGGGCGTAGGTATCGGCGGGGCTTCGATGGAAGCCGAAGTTGTGGATTCCATGACGGGTGAACAGATCGGCGCTGTGGTTGAATCCGGCAAGGGCTCGCATGTTCCATTTACCAATCTGGGCGACTGGTCTTCGGCCAAGCATGTCATCGACGGCTGGGCGGAACGGCTTGAGAAACG